>CAVCXN010000143.1:0-15130 GCA_963606215.1 uncultured Mycoplasmatota bacterium
ATGTGTGAGAAAATCTGCTATGCTTTGGCCAGCACGAAGGGAAGGGGTGTTCCCTTTGGGCCGCCGTTTCAGCCGGCAGATCACAATATACGCAGCAACCCACCGCCAAGTAGGGGATCAAAGCATGGGATCGTCTTGGCGGTGGGCTGCTGCATTTTTATTGGTCTTTTTTCGGGGTGTCCTGGCGGCGGTCGGCCTCGGCCTGGGCACCTTCTTCCATCCAGAGGTAGAAGTCCAGGCTGTCCATGTCGGTGAGGGGGCTGACGTGATTGACGAAGTCCTCCTCTTCCGGTTCCGCTTCTTCCTCCGGCTCCTCGTTGGGGAGGAGGCCCAGGGTGAGCAGGTCGAAGGCGTCGGAGCTGCTCAGGCCGCCCAGCTTGGCCAGCTCTTCTTTGATGTTGTCCATAAAAATTCCGTCCCTCCTGCGGGTGGTGTCGTTTGTCTTAGTGTAGCATAGGTCGGGGCGTTTGTCTGCCCTTTCTTTGCTGGTTTTTCGGCGCTTTGGGCGGAGAACCGATGAGAAGCACGGAGAAGGACGTCGGTTTTGTGGAAAACAACGAAGAAACCAGGCTTGACAAATGAGCTGAAATGCCATACAATCAGGAGCAACCAGAGATAGAGGCGCGTTTCGCCAAGAGTAACCGGTACCAGATGCCTTGCAGGGCAGGGCCGGGGAAAGGGGCAGACGCCGAAGGCAGTCCTTGCTGCAAAGGGGGCTGTGCTGGGCGGGCAAACTAAGAGTTGCCCGACTGTCGCAAATGGGTATTTGCGGAGGGCTATCCTTGATACCGAGACGCTTCGGCAGTTTGCCGCGAGCGGATATGATGTTATCAAGCAGCTATCCCCGCATAGCTTGCTTGATTTTTTTGTTGTCTTTTTTGGGGAGAACGGGAAGATCGGGCAGGAATCGACAAAAAGATTTCATTATGCAGGAGGAACTTACCATGAAGAACCAGAACCCTATTTTCAGAGGCATTGCTACCGCCCTGATCACTCCCACCACCCCCGAAGGCATTGATTACGACCGCTTCGGCACCCTGATTGACTGGCAGATTGCCCAAGGCATCAACGCCCTGGTCATCTGCGGCACCACCGGCGAAAGCTCCACCCTGACCGACGCCGAGCACCGCCGCGCCATCGCCTACGCCTGCGAGCGGGTCAACGGCCGGGTGCCTGTCATTGCCGGTACCGGCTCCAACGAGACCGATTACGCTGTGGAGCTGACCAAGAGCGCCTGCGCCGACGGCGCCGATGCCGTTCTGGTCGTGACCCCCTACTACAACAAGACCACCCAGCGCGGTCTGGTGACGATGTACAACACCATCGCCGACGCCAGCACCAAGCCGGTGATCCTCTATAACGTTCCTTCCCGCACGGGCATCGGCATCCAGCCTGAGACTTACGTCAAGCTGGCCGAGCACCCCAATATTGCCGCCATCAAGGAGGCCAACAGCGACATCTCCAAGATCGTTGAGACCTTCTCCCTGGTGGGCGACAAGCTGGATATCTACTCCGGCAACGATGACCAGATTGTGCCCATTCTGTCCATGGGCGGCATGGGCTGCATCTCTGTGCTGTCCAACGTGGTGCCTGCCGGGACCGTCGCCATTACCGACAAGTTCTTCGCCGGGGACGTGGCCGGGGCAGCGCAGTTACAGTGCAAGTATATGCCCCTGATCCGCTCCCTGTTCTGCGAGAGCAACCCCATCCCCGTGAAGGCTGCCATGGCTGCCATGGGCTACTGCGAGAACTTCCTGCGGCTGCCCCTGGTCCCCATGGAGGAGGACCACTATGAAACCATGATCCAGCGGATGCGTGCCCTGGGCATCAACGTCTGAGTTTTTGCAGCGGAGAGAGGAAACGACTATGAATATCATCGTAAACGGGGCCGCCGGGCGCATGGGCCAGCAGGTCTGCCGCCTGGTCGAGGCCGAGGGTCACACGCTGGCCGCCGCGGTAGACCGCAATGGCGGGGAGGGCTTTGTGTCCAGCTTGGCTGAGTACACCGGTCCGGCGGATGTGGTCATTGACTTTTCCAACCACGCTGGTGTGGGGGAGTTAGTAGACTACTGCGTGAGCCGGGGCCTGCCTCTGGTGGCCGCCACCACCGGGTACACGCCGGAGGAATTTGCCAAGCTCGAAGCGGGCGCGGAGAAGATTGCCATTTTCCAGTCCTATAACATGTCCGTGGGCGTGGCGTTGCTGGCCCGTTTGGTCAAGCAGGCGGCGGCGATCTTCGGCGGCTGTGACGTGGAGATCGTAGAAGCCCACCACAACCGCAAGGCCGACGCCCCCAGCGGCACGGCCCTGATGCTGGCCGACGCAGTGAAGAGTCAGCGGCCCGACGCCGAGTATGTCTATGGCCGCTCCGGGCAGCACAAGCGTCAGCCCAATGAGATCGGCATTCACTCCCTGAGAATGGGCAACGTGGTCGGCGAGCATGAAGTGATCTTTGCCACCGACAACCAGACCATTACCCTGAAGCACCAGGCCCATGACCGGGCGCTCTTTGCTGAGGGTGCACTGACGGCGGCGGGCTTCCTGGTGGGCCAGCCTGCGGGCTTCTACCACATGGACGACCTGCTGGGGCCGTGAGTGAGACACGAGATACCTTATATTTAATATAGAACGAGAAAGACGGGAACTGACCTATGCTGTACGATAACCTGGCTGTGAACGAACAAGGCCACCTGACGGTGGGCGGCCTGGACACCGTGGCCCTGGCCGAGGAATTCGGCGCGCCCCTGTATGTCCTGGATGAGGACAAGCTGCGGGAGAACTGCCGGACCTATGTCCAGGCGCTCCGCGAGAATATGCCGGAAGGCTCTTACCCCCTGTTTGCCGGAAAAGCCCTGTGCTTCAAGGGCCTTTACCCCGTGCTGAACGAGGAGGGGATGGGGGCGGATGTCGTCTCTCCGGGTGAGATCTACACGGCCCTGGCCGGTGGGTTCCCGGCAGAGAAGCTCTACTTCCACGGAAACAACAAGACGGATGAGGATATCGCCTATGCCCTGGACAGCCGCGTGGGGTGCTTCATCGTGGACAACCACCAGGAGCTGGCCCGGCTGGACGAGGCCGCCGGGGAGCGGGGCATCCGTCAGCGGGTGCTGCTGCGGGTGACACCGGGCATTGACCCGCACACCTTGCAGGCCATCAACACGGGACGCATTGATTGTCAGTTCGGTGTACCCATCGAGACGGGGCAGGCGGCGCGGTTTGTTGCGGATGCGCTCAGCCGGAAGAATCTCATTGTGGAAGGGTTCCACAGTCATATTGGTTCCCAGATTTTTGAGGCGGAGCCGTTCTGCGATGCGGTCGATATCCTGCTGGACTTTGTCCAGGCCATGCGCGAGGCCCACGGCTTTGTGGCCGGGACCCTGAATCTGGGCGGCGGCTTTGGCGTGCGCTATCTGGAGAGTGACCCCGTGGTGGATATCCCGGGGAACATCCGGGCGCTGGCCGAGCACCTGCGGAATGGGTGCGCCGAGAAGGACTATCCTGTGCCGAAGATCTTGCTGGAACCTGGGCGGAGCGTTGTCGCCAATGCAGGCTTGACCCTGTACCGCGTGGGCGGCATCAAGACCATTGAGGGCTATCGGAGCTACGTGACCGTGAACGGCGGCATGACGGACAACCCCCGGTATGCGCTGTATAAGGCACCCTATACCGTTGTACCCGCCAGCCGGATGAACGATGAGCGGGACTTTACCTGCACGGTCGCCGGGCGCTGCTGTGAGAGCGGCGACCTCATCCAGGAGAACATTCAACTGCCGGAGATGCAGCGGGACGATCTGCTGGCGGTACTGACCACGGGGGCCTATAACTTTACCATGTCCTCCAACTACAACCGCCTGTGCCGTCCGGCGCTGGTGATGGTTCATAATGGCAAGGCACGGCTGGCCGTGCGGCGGCAGACCTTTGCCGATCTGGTGGCCTGTGACCTGTAACTTTATCATCAATCATGGATTGCCCCCGTTGGCTTGGGTTTGACCGGCCAACGGGGGCAATTTTTAGCTTGTCATGTCCATTTCTTTGGCTTGGGTGATGCAGTAGTCGAAGAATTGGTCGGCGGCGGCCAGGAGATGGGGGACCTTTTGGCGGACGATGTAGAAGTCACTGGTCTGGATAGGATCGGTGACAGGGAGACGCTTCACGCCGGGGCGGTGGACCGGGGGCGTGTCGGGCAGGACGGTGATGCCGAAGCCCTGGGCGACCAGCTCTAGGATGAAGTTGGCGTCTTCCACTTCGTAGGCGATGTGCCACCGGTCCCGGACGGGGGCAAAGAGGCGGTCCACCGGGTCCCGCTGGCCGCTGAGCCAGGAATAGGTGACATGGGGGTAGGGGAGCGTTTCTTCCAGGGTGACGCTCTCCCGCTGGGCCAAGGGATGGTCGAGCGGGACGGCGGCGACCATGGGGCGGCTCTGGATGGCGACGTACTCTAACTGAGGGTCGGGGAAAATTTTGGAGCAGAAGCCGAGGTCGGCCTTGCCTGCTAAGACACTTTGGCAGACCTGGCTGGACATGCCGGTGGAAAAGGCAAAGTCACAGCCGGGGTTTTCCCGTTTGAACTGGCGGCAGAGACGGGTGACAAGGGGGACGAGCAGCAGGGGGATGGTCTGGATGCGGAGGGTGCCGACCCCTTCCCGAAGCATTTGGAAGCTGCGCAGGCAGTTGTCTGCCAGGGTCACGATCTGCTGGGCCTGGGGGAGAAGGGCGGCGCCGTAGCGCCCCAGGGCGATGCCCCGGCCGCTTTTTTGGAAGAGGGGGGCGCCCAGCTCCTGCTCCAGAGCGGCCATGGCGTGGCTTAGACCGGATTGGGAGATATTGAGGCGCTGGGCGGCGCGGCTGTAGTGCATTTCCTGGGCGAGGATGAGAAAGTAGCGCAGGTGGTCGATGTTCATGGCGAAAGCCCCCTTTTTCAGTTAGTATAGCACAATTCATGCAAAAAAGGAATGAATGGTTGCGTTTCTGAAAATTGATTTTTTCGGGCACTGGGGGTTCAATAAAAAGAGAAAGCACGGCTTATTTTTCCCCCGGCGGTTGCGCTGGACCGGCGGAGGGGCTATCATAGCCCCCAGAAACCAAGAGAAAGGAAAAAACGCCATGGGAATTACTTGCCGGGGTATTCTGTCCCTGCCCTACGCCAAGCGGCTGCGGCTGGTGGCGGGGGAGAGCGGACTGAGCAATGAAATTCAGTGGGTTCATGTGCTGGAGGAACCCCGCTACGCCGAGTGGCTGAAGGGCGGGGAGCTGATCATCCTCTCCGGCGTGGTGACGGGGGACCGGGAGAAAGATCTGATCGCCCTGATCCGGCGGCTGTTTGAGAAAGAGGTGGCCGGGGTCATTTTGAACCTCAGCACCTTTTTGCCGGTGATCCCCCAAAAAGTGTTGGAGCTGGGGGACCTGCTGGGGCTGCCGCTGTTTGAGATGCCGGCGGAGATGCGCATCGTGGATGTGAGCCGGAGCATTGGCTTTGCCATTTTCCAGCAGCAGCGGCGGATGGACGAGACGGAAGCTATTTTGTTGGACCTGCTGACGGGCAAACGACTGTCGGACAAGCGCTTGCAGCGCTTGCGGAGCGTGGGTCTGGAAGAGGGCAAGGTCTTTCGGGCGGCGGTGTTTCTGCCGGAGCTGCCTGTGGAGATCGTGCCAGGACAGACCACGGGCCAGGGAATGACCTTTTATGAGGAGGACAATGGGGAGAGCTATCTTACCCAGCTGGCCGACCTGCTGCGGCAGGAGATCAGCAACCGGGGGCTGCCCTGTCACACGGCGGTGTATGAGCGGTCTGTTTTGTGGCTGCTGGAGGTCCAGCCCGGGAAAAAGGTCGGGCCGGGCCTGCGGGAGATTTTGGACCGCGTGGCGGTCCGCCTGCCCCAGGTGCCCCTTCGGGTGGGCGTGGGGGAGGAGATCACCGACCTGCGCCAGTGTCGGGTCAGCGCGGCCCACGCGAGAGATGCGCTGACGCTGAAAAACACGGGAGAAGACGACAGCTTGGTCGTTTTCTATGATGATATGGTGTCCTACCAGCTCTTTCAGCGGGGCGGGACCCGGGAGGAACTGGGGCAGATGGCCGAGCGCGTGCTGCGGGGCCTGCTGCTGCCGGAGAACCGGGAGCTTTTGGACACGCTTCTCTGCTACCTCAAGACCAACTGCAACGCGCGGGCGGCGGCAGAGCAGATGTATCTGCACGTGAACACCCTCCACTACCGGCTGAAAAAGATCCAGGTGATTCTGAACCGGGACTTAGGGGAGATGGATGACTTGTTTGACGTGATGCTGGCCTTGAAGATTTTGGTATTTCTTCACAGTGAAGAGCGGGATTTGCTGTGATGTGACCACAAAAAATCGAAGTTTGTTTTGTGAGCAGAACACAACGGTTTTCTTGTGTGGAAAGACCAGGGCGAGAAACGGCAAAGGGCGTCGAGGACGGAAAAAACAAGGCGAATTAAAACCAGGCGCCCCGTTGCGCGGAAACAAAAATCCTTTTATGCTCTGAGACAGCAAGTCCCCAGAACACAAAAAGGAGAGATGATCCATGAAAAACCGTCCCGCCGGCGCTGTTGTGATGCGATCACAAGGCGCGACCCCACGCTACACGCTGATGCAGAGCAGCTATTGGGCCAGCTACTGTATCCTGCTGACATTCTCCAGCGTCTACCTCTTATCCAAGGGCTTTCCCAACGCCCAGATCGGCGTCATCCTCAGTCTGGCCAGCGTCATCTCGGCGCTGCTCCAGCCGGTGGTGTCCCGGATCGCAGATGGGCTGAAGAACATTTCCCTGTATCAGTTCAGTGCCGGATTGATCGTCGTGCAGCTGGCGGGCAGTATCCTGCTGGGCGTGCTGCCCGGGCAGGTGCCCCAGGCGGTGATTTACGGCGTATTGATCGTGGTGTTGCAGCTGATTTTGCCGCTGTGTAATGCCTTGGGCATGGATTGTCTCAACCGGGGCGTGCCGCTGAACTTCGGCGTGGCCCGGGGCGGCGGCTCCATTGCCTACGGCGTGTTTTCCTCCCTGTGCGGCATCATGGTCCTGCGGTTTGGCGAGCAGTCTCTGCCGCTGGCGATGCTGGCTATTCACTTGGTGCTGTTCCTGTCGGTGGCGACCTTCCGCTTCCGCACGGTGAAGCAGGCGGACGCGCCCGCAGAGGCGGCCCAGGAGGAGAAGGCTGCGCCTGCGGCAGATCAGCCCAAGGGCGCGTTTTTGAAGCGCTACAAGTGGTTTTTGCCCCTGCTCATCGGCGTGGTGCTGCTGTTCTTGAGCCACAACGTCCTGAACACCTATGCGTATCAGATCGTCCAGCCTCTGGGCGGCACCAGCGAGCAGATGGGCAACATGCTCTTTATCCAGTCCATTGCGGAGCTGCCGGTGATGTTCGGCTTCTTCCTGCTGCTGAAAAAGGCGTCCAGCCGGGTCTGGGTGGGGCTGTCCGGCATCTCCTTCTTCCTCCATGCGCTGGGAGAATGGCTGGCACCTACCATTGGTGTGATCTACGCGGTGCAGATCTTTGAGATGCCCGGCTACGCCCTGTTTACCATCGCCTCCGTGTACTTCGTCAACGAGACGGTGGCTGAGCGCGACCGGGTGCAGGGACAGGCGTACATCGCCATGGCGATGACCATCGGCAGCGTCCTGGCGAGCTTCGCCGGCGGCTTCCTGCTGGACAGCCTGGGCGTGCGGCTGCTGCTGGCCTTTGCCACCGTTGCAGGCGGCGTGGGAATGCTGCTGCTGTTCCCCTTCGCCGGAAAGAAAAAGCAAGCTGCCTCGGAGCAAGCGGCAGAGCTGGCATAAAAAACAAGTTGTGTCATCGGCACAAAAAGGCCGGACAGGACTTGTGACCAGGACATAACGAATTTATGCGGAAGAAACCTTCCTTGGAGAAAGGATTCTTAGGGAAGGTCCCGCCGAGATCGCCCCGATGTCCCGGAAATTTAGTCAGCTAAATCCTGTTTGCGGCCTTGCGAAGACGGGGCTTCGGTCCCTATACTACAGGCAAGATCGCGGCAGACAAAGGCCGCAGAACGAGGTGAGCAATTATGTTGAAGCGTTACAACACAGAAAAATCCAAGAAGCTCCATGAGGAGACCACCCCCTACCTGCTGGACGGTGTGGGCAGCTCCTTCCACATCAGCACCTATCGGGACTATCCCGTGGCCATGACCCACGGAAAAGGCTCGAAGCTCTATGACGTGGACGGCAACGAGTACATCGACTACGTGCTGGGCTTTGGCCCCATGCTGCTGGGCTATTGTCCTCCCACCGTCAACGCGGCGGTGGCAGACCAGCTGACCAGAGGTACCCACTTCTCCGCTCCCACCGAGGACATGAAGAAGCTCTCGAAGAAGCTGACGGAGATCATTCCCGCCGCCGAGATGGTCATTTACCAGAACTCCGGCACGGAGGTCGTGATGTATGCCCTGCGTCTGGCCCGGGCTTACACCGGCAAGTATAAGATCGTCAAGTTCGAGGGTCAGTATCACGGCTGGTCTGATGAGGAGAAGGTCAGCATCGACGCCGACTCCGTGGAGGAGCTGGGCGACCGCAAGTCCCCCAATAAAATTATCCACACGAAGGGCCAGCGTCTTTCCTCCGCAGACGACCTGATCGTGATGCCCTGGAACGACCTGGACGCCCTGGAAGCGCTGTTCCAGGCCAGAAAGGATGAGATCGCCGCTGTCATCATGGAGCCATGCATGTGCGACTCCGGCCCCATCCTCCCCAAGCCCGGCTATCTGAAGGGCGTGCGGGCGCTGACCGAGAAGTACGGCATCCTGCTGATCTTTGACGAGGTCATCACCGGTTTCCGCATGGCCCTGGGCGGGGCACAGGAATATTACGGCGTGACCCCCGACATCGCCACCTTTGCCAAGGCCATCGCCAGCGGCTATCCCTTCGGCGCTGTGGTCGGCAAGAAGGAAATTATGACCTGCGGCATCCATGCCTCCGGTACCTTCAATGCAAACCCTGTGGGCGTGGCCGCGGCTCTGGCGACCTTGGACGAGCTGTCCAAGCCCGGTGTGTATGAGCGCCTGGACCACCTGGCCGAGATGCTGGCCGAGGGCTTCCGGAAGCTGGCTAAGAAGTATGACCGCAAGCTGTACATCCGTCACATGGGCAGCATCTTTGTGCTGTTCTTCGGCTTCGAGGACGACGTAGAGGACTTCCGTGACTGGCTGGGCAAGGCCGACGTGGACGCCTATGAGCGCTTCGTGGCCGGCTGCGAGGACTACGGCGTGCGCTTGACCGACCGCCGCGGCCGCGAGTATTTGTCCGTGGCCCACACCGAGGAAGACATTCGCCGCACCCTGGAGGTGGCCGATCAGGTCCTGGGCGAGATGCAGAGAGGAGAGCGCTGAGATGGATTATATCATGCAGAACTTTAGCCTGGCCGGAAAGAAGGCCATGGTGACGGGTGGCGCGGCGGGTCTGTGCTACGCCATGGCAGAGGGCCTCCACCTGGCTGGGGCCGAAGTGGTCCTCATCGATGTCTCTCCCACAGTAGAGGAAGCGGCGAAGAGGCTGAGCGCCGAGGGCGCTCCTGCCCACGGCGTGCAGGGCGACCTGAGCGATCAGGCAGCGATTCCCGGCATCTATAAAAAAGCACTGGAAGCCCTGGACGGCCGGGTGGATATCCTGGTCAACGGCGCGGGCATCCAGTTCCGCTGCAAGGCCGAGGACTTCCCCACCGAGCGGTGGAACAAGATCATCGACATTAACCTCAGCGCCGTGTTCCTGATGGCACAGCTGGCTGGGCGGACGATGCTGGAGCAGGGAGAGGGCCGGATCATCAACGTGGCCTCCATGACCTCCTTCTTTGGCAGTGAGATGATCCCCGCTTACTCCGCCAGCAAGGGCGCGGTGGCCCAGCTGACCAAGGCCCTCTCCAACGAGTGGTCCGGCCGGGGCGTGAACGTCAACGCCATTGCCCCCGGCTATATGGTCACGAAGCTGACCTCCGACATGAAGGAAAAGAACCCCCGTCAGTACGACGAGATCACCGGGCGCATCCCCCAGCACCGGTGGGGCCAGCCGGAGGACTTGCAGGGTACCGTGGTCTTCCTGGCAAGCCAGGCAGCCAGCTATGTGACCGGCGCCATCGTGCCGGTGGACGGCGGTTATCTGGGCAAATAATTTTTTCAAACAACGACGAAAGGAGCCAACGTTATGGGCTTGAAGCTGAATGTACTGTACCTGGGCAAGATGGAGTTTCCCAAGTTCCGTCTGGTGGAGTGGAAGGACGAAGAGGAGATGGTGAAGTCTCCCACCCCCGCGCTGCTCATCCAGCACCCCACCCTGGGCAACATCCTCTACGACACCGGCAACAGCGAGAATTTTGCCGAGCTGTACAGCGAGGAGATGCTGCACAACTACCCCGTGACCGAGTGCATCACCATCGAGGAGGCGCTGGCCGAGAAGGGCCTGACGCCGGATGACATTGACATCCTCATCATCTCTCACCTGCACTTTGACCACGCGGGCGGCCTGAGCCACTTTGTGGGCACGAAGGCCATTAAAAACGTCATCGTCTCGGAGGCAGACCTGAAAGAGGCTTACTTCAGCGTCATGACCGGCAACCCTGGGGCCTATACCCGCGCCCTGTTTGACGTGGAGGGCATCCAGTTCAAGACCATCAACGAGACGACCAAGCTGGCAGACGACCTGACGCTGTTCATTCAGAAGTCACACACCCCCGGGGTCATCGGCCTCATCATGCGCACCGAGAACCACGGGAACATCATCGCCACCAGCGACACCATCTACACCGCCCAGAGCTACCACGACCAGCTGCCCCCCGGCGGCACCATCAACAAGACCACGGATGAGTTCTTTGACAACATCAAACGCATCCAGGACTTGGAGAAGGAGTACAACGCGACCCTGCTCTTCGGCCACGACTTTGACCAGGTCGTGGACTGGGCAAAGAAGAGTCCCATCGACTAAGCAAACCACAACACAAACCTGAGATCACGAAGGTCCGACAACGACAGAACAGGAGGGTTTTTATGGCCACCAATCACACCCCCACCGCCGGGGCCGCCCTGGGCAATGAGCTGCGGGCGGGCACCGTTGCCAAGGTAGGCAGCACGAAGCGCATCCAGGAGCTCAACGGCATGCTCCATTCCAACCGTCCCAACGTGGACATCACCCGCGCCAGAGCGTACACGAAGGTGTACCGCGAGACGGAGGGGATGCCCAGCATGATGCGGCGGTACAAGGCTTCGGCAGAGGTCTACCGTTCCCTCAGCGATAACGTGTATGACTACGAGCAGCTGGTGGGCTGGCCCACCAAGCGCATCCGGGGGGCGAATTTCGCCATCGAGCTGCACGCCCACTGGTTAGCCGACGACCTGCCCAACCTGCGGGGTCGGACCTACGATCCCTTTGAGATCACGGACGAGGATTATAAAGAGCTGGAAGAGGATCTTCTGCCGTACTGGAAGGAGAAGACCATGGCCGTTCAGTGGGGCCATTACGTAGACCCCAAGGAATGGGACCGGGCGCAGTTCGGCGGTGTGTCTGACGTGTCCAACTATCTGTGCGCCAACGGCTCTCACTTCATCCCGTCCTGGACGGATGTGATCGAGCATGGGTTCGTGAAGTACTATGAAAAGGCCAAGGCGCTGCTGGCGGCCTTGGACCCCAACGACCCGGAGTCCGTAGACAAGCGCATTTTCTACAACGGCATTATTGAGGTCCTGGAGGCCATTCGGGAGTGGGGCGAGCGGATGTCCGCCGCCTGCGCCCGGAAAGCCGCCCAGGAAACAGACCCGGTGCGCAAGCAGGAGCTGGAGAAGATGGCGGAGATGATGACCCGCGTCCCCTGGGGACCGGCCACCTCCTTCTATGACGCCTGCGAGACAGCTTGGGCCGTGTGCTTCTTCCTGTTCGTGGAAGGGGCAGGGCCGTCTATCACCTGGGGACGGTTTGACCAGTATATGTATCCGTACTATAAGGCCGACATTGAAAAGGGCATCCTGACGCCGGAGAGCGCCATGGAGCTGATCGAAGAGCTGTATGTGCGGGTGACTTCCAACGTATGGTTCCAGTCCACCCAGATGGCCTATATCTTTGGCGGGTATTACCGCTATCCCCATCTGGACGTGGGCGGCCTAGACGAGAAGGGGAAGGACGCCTCCAACGAGCTTTCCTACCTGTGCCTGCGGGCGATGCGGTACGCGAAAACCACCTCTCCGGCGGTGTCGCTGATGCTGCACCAGAAGACGCCGGATTCCCTGCTGTACGAAGCCTGCGAGCTGGCGGCAGAGGGCATGGGACACCCCTCCTTCTTCAACTGCGAAGGGCTGTATGAAATGCTGGAACACCGGGCCGGTGGCCTGGATGGACATTCCAACTACAACCGGCGGGACATCCTGAAATATGGTTCTCCCATCGGCTGTGTGGAGCCGGGGGCCGAGGGCTTACAGTATGGCCACACGGACTCTGGGATCATCAATGTCGCCGGATGCATTTTTGCCGCCGTGACCAACGGCAGGAAGGCGGAAGGCGTGGACGGCACCTATTGCGGCCAGGTCGTGACCTATGAATCCGGGGCACCGGAGACGCTGACGACCTTCGAGGACTTCTATGCCGCGGTGAAGGGGCAGGTGAAGTACGCCATTGACGAGTGCCATGCCAACCTCTTGATCTGTGAGAAGCTCCTGGCCGAGCAGTTTAATCTGCCGACCTTTACCGTGCTGCTGGACGGGGCTTTGGAGCGGGCCAAGGACGCTACTGCGGGGGGAGCCAAGGTGAACATTGGCCCCACGATGCAGATGGTCGGCTTTGCCACCATGGTGGACTCGGTGGCAGCCATTAAAAAAGTGGTCTATGTAGACAAGGAAGCGACTCTGCCCGAGGTGGCCGACGCCTGCAGGAAAAACTTTGTGGGTTACGAGGCACTGCGGGCCAAGCTGCTGGCCGCGCCCAAGTATGGCAACGACGACGATTTTGCCGACGAGATCGCCGCCGACCTGTGGGAGTGGTTCGCCCACTGCACCATGCGCCTGAAGATGTACCGCGGGCACTACTGCGACGCGGCGGTGCAGATGGTGCAGTCCAACGTGGGCTACGGCGCCATGACCGGCGCTACCCCCAACGGACGGCTGGCGGGGATGCCTATCTCCGACACCATGTCCGCCACCCAGCAGGCCGACACCAACGGCCCCACGGCGGCGGCCCGAAGCTATGGCAAGCTGGACTTCCCGGCGTATACCAATGGCACCCTGCTGAACATGTGGATCAGCCAGAGCGAGCTGATGCAGTGACGAGCGCAGGACTCGGAAAGGAGACTTTTTATGAATACCATTCGTGACATTCCTCTCAACTGCCCCGACGCCACCTATGTGCAGCCGGAGTACAAGGAAGCCGGGATGCGGAACTTCACGAACCTGGTGCGGACCATGCTCAATGACTATGGCGTGTACCACGTGCAGTTCAACACCATCAACAAGGCGACGCTGATCGACGCCAAGGCGCACCCGGAGAATTACCCGACCCTGATGGTCCGCGTGGCGGGCTACAGTGTCTACTGGACTGACATTGCGGAGCGTGTGCAGGACGATATCATCAACCGCACAGAGCATACCTTCTGATTTTTCTTCTGATGCAGTTTCCCGGGGTCGTTTGGCTCCGGGAAACTACTGTTTTGGGGAGGACGTAACATGAGCGAGAAAACGGCCATTTTATTTGACATCGGGCGCTTTCGGAACACGGACGGGCCGGGCATCCGTACCATTCTGTTTTTTAAGGGATGTCCCTTGCGCTGCCGGTGGTGCAGCAATCCCTTTGGGTTGGTGGCCAGGCCCCAGCTGGCGGTGAATCGGGAGAAGTGTACCGGGTGCGGGATGTGCGGGAAGGTCTGCTCCCATGGGGTTAACAAGGTGGTTCCAGGAGAGCGGGTGGAGGTGGATTTTTCCGCCTGTGTCCAGTGCGGGGCCTGCGTGACCCTGTGCGCGGCCAAGGCCCGGATGATCACCGGGAAGGCGTATACGGCCCAGCAGCTCTACCGGGAGGCGGCGAAGGACGCGGCCTTTTATCGGAAGGGCGGGGGCGGCGTGACGCTCTCCGGTGGGGAAGTGTTATTACAGTATGAGGTGGCGGAGGAGACACTGCGGTTTTGCCGGGCCAATTATATCAACACCTGTATCGAGACTTCGGCCTTTGCGCCCTGGGAGCATCTTTGGGCGGTGGCGCAGTATTGTAATACCGTGTTTGTGGATCTCAAGGCGATGGACAGCGCCAAGCACAAGAAACTGACTGGTGTGCCCAACGAGCGCATCTTGGAGAACATTGAGAAGCTGTGCGAGGAGCTGCCGAAGAAGGGCGGACGGGTCATCGTGCGGATGCCGCTGGTGCCGGGGTATAATGACAGCGAGGAGGAGGTTGCCGTGGGTGCCAGGTTCGTGGCGGGGCTGGCGGGGAGGCCGGAGCTGAATCTGCTGCCGTACCATGATCTGGGGGAGACGAAGTATGCGATGATCGGGGCGGAGTATGGCCTGCCTGGGGTGGAGAGCCGGAAAACAAAAGACCCCAAGCTGCTGGAACTGCGGGACCTATGTCAGAGACTGGCCCCGGAGAACCGAGTGAGCTTGGGGGGAGACGCGATTTTGTTGGATCAATAGCTTCCTACAGTATAATCCATAGAGACCGCCGGGGGACACCGTGTGATACGGCGTCCCCCGGCGGCGTTTCTGGGAGGGTGGACTGCTTCTTAGAAATACATGTACTTATTGGCTTCCTTCCGCAGCTCGGCACGGAAATCGGGGTGAGCCACAGCGATCAGGTTTTCGACGCGCTGCTTCACGGTGCGGGCGCGCAGCTTTGCTACGCCGTACTCGGTGACGACCATGTCGGTCAGGTTACGAGAGACGGACACGATGGAGCCGGGATCCAGGATGGGGGCGATGCGGGACACAGTGCCCTTCTTGGCCGTGGAGATCTGGCACAGCATGGCGCGGCCGCCGCGGGAGTGATATGCACCGTAAGCGTAGTCGGTGGCACCGCCGGTGCCGGACCACTGGATGTGCCCCAGAGCCTCAGCAGCCACCTGACCGGTCAGGTCGATCTGCAGAGCAGCGTTGATGGAGACCATGTTATCCTGCTGAGCGATGATCATGGGGTCGTTGGTGT
>CAVCXN010000144.1:0-7677 GCA_963606215.1 uncultured Mycoplasmatota bacterium
ACGTTTCCACCATCTGCATCGGCATGGCAGCCAGCATGGGCGCGTTCCTGCTGGCCGCAGGGACCAAGGGTAAGCGCATGGCGCTGCCCAACGCGGAGATCATGATCCACCAGCCCTCCGCCGGGACCCAGGGCCAGATCACGGACATGGCGATCCATCTCAAGCGCCTGGAAGTGATCAAAAAGCGCATGAACCACATCCTCTCGGAAAACACCGGCAAGCCCCTGGATGTGGTCACAGCGGACTGCGAGCGCGACAATTTCATGTCCGCGCAGGAGGCCATGGAATATGGCCTGATCGACAAAGTGATCGAAAAGCGCTGATCGAGACAGGAAACCAAGGGGGGCGCAGGCGTCCCCCTTTTTCCTGCGTCAGAAAGAGGTGAAACGGTTTTGTCCAAAAACGACGAGAAACGATCGATCCGATGCTCCTTCTGCGGCAAGCATCAGGACCAGGTGGCCAAGATCATTGCCGGACCCGGCGCGTACATCTGCGATGAGTGCGTCCACCTGTGCATGGATATCCTGGAAAACATGGCACCGCCGGAGGGTCCTCTGATCGACCCCGATATGCCCGACAGCATCCCCACGCCCCGGGAGATCAAGGCGTATCTGGACGAATATGTGATCGGCCAGGACACGGCAAAGGTCGCCCTGTCCGTGGCTGTGTACAACCACTATAAGCGCATCTACTTCGGCGGCGGAGACGATGTGGAGCTGCAAAAGAGCAACATCCTGCTCATCGGGCCGACCGGCAGCGGTAAGACTCTGCTGGCCCAGACCCTGGCCAAAATACTCAACGTCCCTTTCGCCATCGCCGACGCCACCACCCTGACCGAGGCCGGCTATGTGGGCGACGACGTGGAGAACATTCTCCTGCGCCTGGTCCAGGCTGCCGATTATGACATCGAGCAGGCCGAGCGCGGCATCATTTATATCGACGAGATGGATAAGATCGCCCGAAAGAGCGAAAATACTTCCATCACCCGCGATGTCTCCGGCGAGGGCGTGCAGCAGGCCCTGCTGAAAATTCTGGAGGGCACCGTGGCCAACGTTCCCCCCCAGGGTGGCCGCAAGCATCCCCACCAGGAGTTTATCCAGGTGAACACCAAGAACATCCTCTTCATCTGCGGCGGCGCTTTCGACGGCGTGGAGAAGATCATCGAAAAGCGCATCAACCAGAAAGGCATCGGCTTCGGGGCCGAGATCATGAGCAAGGCCGAGCTGGAACAGCGGGACGTGCTCAAGCAGATCCAGCCCCACGACCTGCTCAAGTTCGGCATCATCCCCGAGCTGGTGGGCCGTCTGCCGGTCATCACTGCCCTGTCTCCCCTGAGCCGGGAGGATCTGGTGCGCATCCTGACCGAGCCGAAAAACGCCCTGGTCAAGCAGTATCAAAAGCTGCTGGAATACGATGATGTGAACCTGGTCTTTACCCCCGGCGCCCTGGAAGCCGTGGCGGACAAGTCTGTCGAGCGCGGCATCGGAGCCAGAGGGCTGCGGGCTGTGCTGGAGAGCGTTATGACTCAGGTCATGTATGACATCCCCTCCGACGGTACCATCACGGAGGTGGACATCACCCCGGAGAGCGTGAAGGACGGCCAGCCGCCCAAGATCATCCGCGACCCGGAGCGGCCGCCCCGCCCCAAGCTGGGTGCAGCCTCCCTGCATGCCCAGAGCGGCGGCCTGGCCCACCAGGACAGCGTCAGCTGAGCCTGACCCACAACAGAAACGACACAGCAGGGCGGAGGGGGAAACTTCTCCGCCCTCTTGCCATAGTTTCCGGCCTGTTCCTTTCCCCTTCTTTTTGGGAAAAAGCGGGCCGGACCCCGCAGCATTTGCTGCCGGAAAGGAAGTGAATCCCTATGTCTGAAGAAGCAAAGACCAACGCCCCCCTCCAGGAGCCGGAGCCGGTCGTCCTGCCTGCCCTGGCCTTGCGGGGCCTGGTGATCTACCCCAAGATGATGGTCCACTTTGACGTGGGCCGGGAAGCCTCGGTCAAGGCCGTGGAAGAGGCCATGTCCACCAACAGCCCCATCTTCCTGGTGGCCCAGCGGGACATCCGGGTGGAGGAGCCGGAGAAAAAGGACCTCTTTCTAATGGGCACCATCTCTCAGGTGCGCCAGATCCTCCGTCTGCCCGGCAAGACCGTCCGGGTCATGGTGGAGGGACAGAGCCGGGCCGTGCTGCGCAGCCTGACCCAGACTGAGCCGTATTTGGAAGCCAAGGTCGTGCCCGTGGAGCCGGAGGCACACATCGAAGGAAAGCAGAACTCCCTGCGGGCAGAGGCCGCCATCCGCCAGTCCTATGAGCTGTTTGACCGCTACAGCGACCTGGCCCCGAAAAACGCCAACACGGAGATGCTGATGAACATCATGTCCAGCGAGGACGCGGGCTATATCGCGGACTTCATCGCCCAAAACGTCTCCATGCGGGTGTTGGACAAGCAGTCTATTCTGGACGAGATGCGCCCGGTCCACCGGCTGAACAAGATGAACCGCCTGCTCCACCGGGAAGTAGAAATTTTGGAGATGGAGCAGAGCATCCAGCGCAAGGTCCAGGAGAATATGTCCCAGAACCAGAAAGACGCCTTCCTGCGGGAGCAGGTGCGGGTCATCCAGGAGGAGCTGGGGGAGGACGGCGACAACGAGATCGTTGCCTACCGCCGCCAGATCGCCGACGCCCGTCTACCGGAAGAGGTGGAGGAAAAGCTGCTGAAAGAGGTCATGCACCTGGAAAAGCAGCCCTACGGCTCGGCTGAGGCTTCCGTCCTGCGGAATTATCTGGACGTGTGCTTAGAGCTGCCCTGGACCAAGACCTCGAAGGAGCGGGCCAACGTCCAGGCCGCGAGAAAGATTCTGGACGCGGACCACTTTGGGTTGGAAAAGGTCAAGGAGCGCATTCTGGAATTCGTGGCTGTGAAGCAGCTGGCCCCCGATTTGAAGGGGCAGATCATCTGCTTGGTCGGCCCTCCCGGTGTGGGTAAGACTTCCATCGGCATGTCCATGGCCCGGGCCTTGAACCGGAAGCTGGCCCGCATCTCCCTGGGCGGCGTCCATGATGAGGCCGACATCCGCGGCCACCGGAAGACCTACGTCGGGGCTATGCCCGGGCGCATCATCAACGCCATTCGCCAGGCGGGGACTAAAAACCCGCTGATCCTGCTGGATGAGATCGACAAGATGGGCAGCGACATGCGCGGCGACCCCGCTTCCGCCCTGCTGGAAGTGCTGGACGCGGAGCAGAACGCGACCTTCCGGGACCACTTTGTGGAGCTGCCCTTTGACCTGTCGGATGTGCTTTTCATCACCACGGCCAACACCACCTCGACCATCCCGCGCCCCCTGCTGGACCGGATGGAGGTCATCGAACTGCCCAGCTACACCGACGAGGAGAAATTGCAGATTGCCAAGAGCTATCTCCTGCCCAAGCAGCTCAAGCGCCACGGCCTGAAAAAGAGCCAGGTGCGTCTGACCGACGCGGCCATCCGGGAGATCATCGTGTCCTATACCCGGGAGTCCGGCGTTCGTATCCTGGAACGGGAGATCGGGGCCCTGTGCCGCAAGGCGGCCATGGGCATCGTTTCCGAGGAGTACAAGCAGGCCCACGTCAACGGGGACAACCTGGAAAAATTCCTGGGCACCCGAAAGTACCACCCGGAGAAGAACGGCCTGGAGAATCAGGTCGGCCTGGTCAACGGCCTGGCCTGGACCTCTGTGGGCGGGACCCTGCTGGAAGCGGAGGCCAACGTGATCCCCGGTTCCGGCAAGGTCGAGCTGACCGGCAACCTGGGCAACGTCATGAAGGAATCCGCCCGGGCTGCCTTCACCTATATCCGCAGCCGGGCGGCCCAGCTGGGTGTGGACGCGAATTTCTATAAGGAAAAAGATATCCACATCCACTTCCCAGAGGGCGCAGTGCCCAAGGACGGACCCTCCGCCGGTGTGACCATCACGACGGCCATGGTGTCCGCCCTGACCGGCATCCCCGTTCGGGGCGACGTGGCAATGACCGGCGAAGTGACTTTGCGGGGCCGGGTGCTGCCCATCGGCGGCCTGCGGGAGAAGTCCATGGCGGCGCTCCGCAACGGCATCCACACGGTCATCATCCCACAGGACAACGAGGCTGATCTGGAAGAGATCGACCAGACGGTGCGCAGCGCCCTGCACTTTATTCCTGTGTCCCATGTTGACCAAGTCTTGGCCAACGCCCTGGAGCATCCACCCCTGGCCCAGGTTGAGCAGGGGACTGACTTGACCGTGCCCCCACCTGCGTCCACGGCGCAGACCGCTGCGACTCGGGCGTAAGGAGGGAACGACCATGCGCGTGAACACACAGAACGCGGAGTTCATTCGCTCCGCCGCCAAAATGTCCGACTGCCCGCGGGACCGGCTGCCGCAGATTGCCTTCGCCGGCCGGTCCAACGTGGGCAAGTCCTCGGTCATCAACCGCATTCTGAACCGGAAGAATCTCGCTCGGGTCGGCTCAGCCCCTGGCAAGACCACCCACATCAATTATTCCCTCATTGATAAAAAGGTTTATCTGGTGGACCTGCCCGGCTATGGCTACGCCAAAGTCTCGAAGCAGGAGCGGGCACGGTGGGGGAAACTCATCGAGCAGTGGTTTGCCGACACCTCTCTCATGACCTTGGGCGTGCTCATCGTGGATCTGCGCCACAAGCCCACCGCCGATGACTGCGTGATGGCCCAGTGGTTCAAAAACTCCGGCCGCCCCTTCGTGGTCGTGGCCAACAAGCACGACAAGATCAAAAAGAGCGAGTGGGAACCGAATCTGGCCCGCATCCGCGAGACGCTGGAACTGGACGAGGATACCCCCGTCATCTCCTTCTCCGCTGAGAAGGGCCTGGGGAAAGAAGAGCTGTTGGAGATCATCTTCGACCACGTCACCGGCAGCGAGACGGAAGCCTGACCGGAACAATCATGCAACGATCGCAAAAACCCGGCTTCGCCGGAGAGAGGAACAAGCAAATGAAACGTATCTGGGGTCTCTTCCTCTACGCCGTCTTAGCCGGGTTTTCCATCGGCATCGGCGGCACGGTCTTCCTGCGGCTGAAGGACGCCTTTCCGGGCGGCAACGTCGCAGGGGCCTTGCTGTTTACCATCGGCCTGTTTACCGTGTGTACCCGGGGCTACGCCCTGTTTACAGGGAAGTCCTGCTATCTGTTTGACAATCCCTGGCCTGCTTACTTTGGCGACCTGGCCGTCTTCTGGGTGGGCAATCTGCTGGGGGCGATGCTCATTGCCTGGCTCGAGAGCCTGACCGGGCTGGTGGGCGTGGAATCCGGCATCAACGTCACCGCCGCCGCTTTGGTCGGCGGGAAGATGAGCGCCACTTATTTGGGGCTTTTCGTCCTGGGCATCCTGTGCAACATCTGCATTTTCATCGCCGTGAACGGCTACGCCAAGAATCCCCACCAGGTGGGGAAGTATCTGGCGCTGTTTCTGGGCGTGTCCGTCTTCATCCTGTGCGGCACGGAGCATAGCGTGGCGGATATGTATTATTGGTCCATTTCCGGTGTGCTGTACGACCAGCCGGGGGAGTCACTGCTCCGCATTTTGATCATCTCCCTGGGTAACATGATAGGAGGCGTGTTCTTCCCGCTGCTGGAAAAGTGGAAGGCCAAACTGGATGAAGGGCAGGCCGCCTGAATCCTGTCATACAAATACATAAAAAGTAACAAGACCCGCTGAACCTGGGAAACGGTTCGGCGGGTCTTGTGTCTTATGGGAAAGAAAAGAAGTCAGAGAATGAAATGGGAGAGTTCTCAGGCTTCAATCTCGCGGATCAGGTTGACCATCTCCACGGCGCTCAGGGCACAGTCATAGCCCTTGTTGCCGGCCTTGGTGCCGGCGCGCTCGATGGCCTGCTCGATGGTGTCGGTGGTCAGGACGCCGAAGAGGACGGGGATCTGAGCCTGGAGGGAGACGGTGGCGATGCCCTTGGAGACCTCGGCGCAGACGTAGTCATAGTGGCTGGTGCTGCCGCGGATGACGGCGCCCAGGCAGATAACGGCGTCGTATTTGCCGCTGTTTGCCAGCTTTGCGGCCACCAGGGGAATCTCGAATGCGCCGGGCACCCAGGCCAGATGGATGTCGGCCTCCTGCACGCCGTGACGGGTCAGACCGTCCATGGCACCGCCGATGAGCTTCGAGGTGATGAACTCGTTGAACCGGGCGGCAACGATGGCCACCTTGATGTTGCTGGCTACCAGGCTTCCTTCAAAAGTCTTCATGGGAATTGTCCTCCTTATGTAATACGTCAGATCGGTTTTTGATTTATGGTTATGGATGTGGTAGATCCTTAGTAGTTCAGGATGTGGCCCATCTTGTTCTGCTTGGTCTGGAGATAGAACAGGTCGTGGGTGGTGGCGGGCATCTGGATGGGCACGCGCTCCTTGATCTCCATGCCGAAGTCGGCCAGCTGGTAGACCTTATCGGGGTTGTTGGTCAGCAGGCGCAGGGTCTTGGCGCCCAGGTCGCGGAGGATTTGGGCCCCGATGTAGTACTCCCGCAGGTCCCCGGCAAAGCCCAGGGCGAGGTTGGCCTCCAGGGTGTCCATGCCCTGGTCCTGGAGGGCGTAGGCACGGAGCTTGTTGATGAGACCAATGCCCCGGCCCTCTTGCCGCATGTAAAGCAGAATACCCCGGCCCTCGGCCTCGATCTGGCTCATGGCAGCGGCCAGCTGCTGGCCGCAGTCGCAGCGCAGGGAGCCGAAGGTGTCCCCGGTCAGGCACTCGGAGTGGACGCGGCAGAGGATGTCCCGGCCGTCGCCGATGTCCCCCTTGACCAGGGCCACGTGGTGCTGGCCGTTGAGCTGGTTCACATAGCCGTAGGCCATGAAGTCGCCGTACTTGGTGGGCATCTTGGTCACGGTGACGCGGTCCACCAGGACCTCATGACGCTTGCGATAGGCTTGCAGGTCCCGGATGGTGATGAACTTGAGGCCCCACTCCTGGGCCATTTTTTGCAGCTCGGTGGCCCGCATCATGGTGCCGTCCTCACGCATGATCTCACAGCACAGGCCGACTTCCTTCAGGCCGGCCAGACGCATGAGATCCACGGTGGCCTCGGTGTGGCCGTTGCGTTCCAGAACGCCGTGCTCCTTGGCCAGCAGGGGGAACATGTGGCCGGGGCGACGGAAGTCCTCAGGCTTGGCGTCGGGGTCCACGCACTTCATGGCGGTGATGGAACGCTCGGCGGCGGAGATACCGGTGGTGGTGTCCACGTGGTCGATGGAGACGGTGAAGGCCGTCTCATGGTTGTCCGTGTTGCGCGTGACCATCTGGGGGAACTGGAGCTTCTGGACGTACTCCATGGACATGGGCATACAGATGAGGCCCTTGGCGTGGGTGGCCATGAAGTTCACGTTTTCGGTGGTGGCGAACTCGGCCGCGCAAATCAAATCGCCCTCGTTTTCGCGGTCGGGGTCATCGGTGCAGAGGATCAGGCGCCCCTGGCGCAGGTCTTCCAGAGCTTCTTCGATGGTGTTGTACTGAAACATAGTAGGGTGCTCCTTTCGATGGTCAATAGCCGTAGCGGGTGAGAAATTCTTTGGTGATGCCGGAGGATTTTTTGGGCGCGGGGGCCGCTTCCTCCTGGGGGAAGTGGAGGAGCTTCTCCACGTATTTTCCAATGATGTCGGTTTCTAAGTTTACGAT
>CAVCXN010000145.1:0-4003 GCA_963606215.1 uncultured Mycoplasmatota bacterium
CCTTTCTGCTCTCGAAGCCCATGGGGGCCTTTCAGCTGGGGGAGGGCTATGCCCTCAGCGTGGGCGTGAACGTCCGGCGGTTTCGGGTGGAGCTGATTTTGCTTTCCAGTGTGCTGGCTGCCTGCGTGACGGCCTTTGCCGGGCCGATCTCCTTTGTGGGCATCGCTGTGCCCCATCTGATTCGGAGCCTCTTCGGGTCGGCCAAGCCCATCCTCGTCATCCCTGGGTGTTTCCTGGGGGGCGGGGTGTTTTGCTTGTTTTGTGATCTCATTGCCCGAACGGTCTTTGCGCCGGTGGAGCTGAGTATCAGTTCCGTCACGGCCCTGTTTGGCGCGCCGGTGGTCATTTATATGATGATCCGCCGCCAGACCCGGCGGGCCTGAGAGGGGGAGCGCCATGCAGGAGTTTTATCTACAGACCCAAAACATGACCGTGGGTTACGACAAGCCCCTCATTGAGCACATCGACCTCCGTCTTCGTCGGGGAGAGATTATGACGCTCATCGGTCCCAACGGGGCGGGGAAATCGACAATTCTAAAAACCATCGTCCGCCAGCTCCGTTTGCTGGGCGGCGTGGTGGAGCTGGACGGCCAGAGCCTGGCCCAACTGGACAACAAGACCGTGGCGCAAAAGATGTCGGTCTTAATGACCGAGCGCCACCAGCCGGAACTGATGACCTGCCGCGAGGTCGCGGCGGCGGGGCGGTACCCGTACACGGGGCGCATGGGCGTTCTTTCCAAGTCTGATTGGGAGAAGGTAGACCAGGCCCTGGCCCAAGTCCGGGCTTCTGACTTGTCTGACCGGCCCTTCTCCGCCATCAGCGACGGCCAGCGCCAGCGGGTTTTGCTGGCCCGGGCCTTATGCCAGGAGCCGGAGATTTTAGTCCTGGACGAGCCGACTTCGTTTCTCGATATCCGCCATAAATTAGAGCTGCTCTCGACTTTGAAAGAATTGGTAGCCGAGCGGCAGTTGACGGTTGTTCTGTCCCTGCATGAATTAGACTTAGCACAGCGGGTGTCTGACCTGGTGGTCTGCGTCCACAACAACATGATTGAAAAGGTCGGTCCGCCGGAGGAAGTGTTTACGGAGGACTATATCGCCCAGCTCTACGAATTGCCCCGGGGCGTGTATTCTGCGGCCTATGGCAGCTTGGAGCTGCCGCCGGTCATCGGCCAGCCCAAGATTTTTGTGATTGGCGGCGGGGGGAGCGGCATCCCGGTCTACCGCCGTCTGCGGCGGCAGAGCATCCCCTTTGCGGCGGGCATTTTACAGGAACACGACTTGGATTTTCCGGCGGCGAAGGCGTTGGCGGCGGACGTGATTTCTGCCCCGGCGTTTCAGCCGATGGGGGAAGGGGAGTATGCCCAAGCCTTGACCGTGCTGAAAACCTGTGAACGCGTTCTCTGCTGCTGCTCTGTTTTTGGCCCGGACAACGACGCCAACCGGCGTCTGCTCCAAGCGGCACAAGAGATAGGAAAGCCCGTCGAATTTCCGGAGGGGGTGCCAAATGGCTTTTGAACACTATATTTACGCCGACGGCAAGCAATTACGCTGCGGCTACACCACGGGGACCTGCGCGGCGCTGGCCGCATCCGGGGCAGTGCAGCGCTTGCTCACCGGCACCTGGCCCAGGACCGTCTCCCTGCGTACCCCCAAGGGCCTTGTGGTCGAAGTCCCCTTAGAAGACTGCCAGATGCAGGGCGGAACCGCCCAATGCAGTGTCCGCAAGGACGGCGGCGACGACGTGGACAAGACTACGGGGGCGCTCATCCAGGCTGACGTATGCTTGACGGCCACCCCCGGCGTTTGCATCCAGGGCGGCCCCGGCGTGGGCCGGGTGACGAAGCCCGGCTTAGACCAGCCCGTGGGCGAAGCCGCCATCAACCGCGTCCCCCGGCAGATGATCCGGGAGGCGGTGGAGACGGCCTGCCGAACGGCGGACTATGACGGCGGGGCGGATGTGACCATCTCCGTCCCGGAGGGCGAAGCCATTGCCCAAAAGACGTTCAATCCCCAGATGGGCATTGTGGGGGGCATCTCGATCTTGGGCACCTCCGGCATCGTCGAACCCATGAGCATGCAGGCCATGATCGACACCATGGCCATTGAGCTGCGCCAGGCCGCCGCCCAGGGGCACAAGAAATTGATTTTGACCCCCGGCAATTACGGCCAGGATTTTCTGGCCCGCCACGGGCTGGATGGCTTGGGCGTGCCCGTCGTCAAATGCGCGAATTTCATCGGGGATGCGCTGGACCAAGCGGCGGCAGAGGGCTTTGAAAGCGTTCTGCTCGTGGGGCACGTTGGCAAGCTCGTGAAGCTGGCCGGGGGCATCATGAACACCCACAGCCGCTACGCCGACTGCCGGACGGAGCTGTTCTGCGCCTACGCCGCTGTCTGTGGGGGCAGTCAGGCGTTGTGCGAAGCGCTCTTAGACAGCGCGACGACCGACGCCTGCATTGAACTATTAGACCAGGACGGTCTGCGGGAGCCGGTGATGGCGCGGCTGATGGCCGCGATCGACTACCACGTTCGCCGCCGTGTGGCGGGGGCGTATCCCATTGGCGTGCTGCTCTTCTCCAACGTCTACGGCGTGCTGGGGAAGACAGAAGGGTATGAGGAGGTACTGCACGAATGCAAGGAAAGCTAGGGATATTCTACGGGGTGAGCGTCGGTCCCGGCGACCCGGAGCTTTTGACGCTGAAAGCCTGCCGGGTGCTGAAAGCCTGTCCGGTCATCGCCGCGCCCCGGTCGCGGTCGGGGGAACAGCTGGCGCTGTCCATCGCGGGCCAGGTGGTGGACCTGGACGGGAAGGCACTGCTCTCCCTGCCCTTTACCATGTCCCGGGACAAGGCCGAGCTGGAAGCTGCCTGGCAGCGCAACGCCGATTTGGTCGCGGCCTATCTGGACCGTGGATTAGACGTGGCCATGGCCGTGCTGGGGGATGTGTCCACCTACTCCACGTACTGCTATGTGATGGAGCGCCTGAAACAGCGGGGCTATCCTACCCGGATGATCCCCGGTGTGACGAGCTTTGCGGCCATCGCCGCCCGACTGGGGGAGAGCCTGGTGGAGGGGCGCGAGGCCCTGCATATTCTCCCGGCCTCCCACCCGGACCAGCTGGCGGGCTTAGACCTGCCGGGGACAAAAATCCTGATGAAATCCGGCCGGGACCTGCCGCAGGTGATTTCTGCGCTGGAAGAAAAGAGCCTGTTGGACCGCGCCCAGCTGGTCGCCAACTGCGGCCTGCCGGGTGAGCTGGTCTGCCGGGACCTGCGGGAGCTGGACGGCCCAGTGGGGTATTACGCCACCATCATCGTAAAGGAGGAAGCACCATGATCCACTTTGTCGGCGCCGGGCCGGGGGCCCCGGACCTCATCACCCTGCGGGGGGCGGAGCATTTGAAACAAGCGGAGGTCTGCATCTATGCGGGCAGTCTGGTGAACCCTGTTTTGCTGGGGCTGTGCCGGGAAGACTGCGCCATTTATAACAGCGCGGAAATGACCCTCGAAGAGGTCCTCTCCGTGATGGAGAACGCCGAAGCCCAGGGGAAACAGACCGTCCGCCTGCACACCGGCGACCCCTGTCTCTACGGGGCCATCCGGGAGCAGATGGATGCGCTGGACGCCAAGGGCATCCCCTACACCCTGACCCCCGGCGTGTCCAGCTTCTGCGGCGCGGCGGCGGCGGCCGGGGCGGAATACACCCTGCCCGGCGTGAGCCAGACCGTCATCATCACCCGCATGGCGGGGCGGACGCCCGTGCCGGAGCGGGAGGGCATTGCGTCCCTCGCCGCGCACGGGGCGACGATGGTCATTTTCCTCTCGGCTTCCATGTTGGAGGGCTTGCAGGCCGCCTTACTACAAGGGGCCTATACGGAACAGACTCCGGCGGCGTTGGTCTATAAGGCCACCTGGCCGGAGGAAAAAGTCATCCGGTGCCCTCTGGGGGAGCTGGCGAAGACGGGAAAAGAACACGGCATTTCCAGGACGGCCCTGGTTCTCGT
>CAVCXN010000146.1:0-4969 GCA_963606215.1 uncultured Mycoplasmatota bacterium
ATGTTATGGAGTTTGATGACATCCGCTAGCATTTTCAGCCATTCTTCATAAGTTTGTCCGTCTTCATAGTTTTTGCCAACGTGATATGGTGGAGACCATATACTTAGCGCAATGCTGCCGGGGGCAATTTCGTTTAATAAAATTTCGGATTTGCCACAATATATATTATCTAATGAAAGAAAATTCATACTTCTCCTCTTTCCGTGTGCGATAGCGCTTACTACACAAAAATAAAACAAGCAAGCCCTATTAGGGGCTGCTTGTTTTATGCCCTTCTAAGGGTACTTTCAGATATCGGCTAAACCGATGGCTCAGTTCAGTGTCGTTACCCTTCCTCCTCCGTCTCCAAAAGCACTTGGAGGATACTCTCATACAGCCGCTCCGGGTGGGCGCGGAATTTTTCGGCCAGGCGTTCGGCCTGCTCCTCAGAGACGGTGAGCAGGTCCAGGGTCATGACGTTGCCCTTGTCATCGTCCAGGATGAGGCGGAGGGTGTGGGTGCCGTCGTCCCGGGGCAGGACCTCCGAGCGGACTTGGGCATCCCGGCGGAGGACGCCGTTGACCTTGGCCAGGTTCCGGTCGCATTTGCGGCGGACGGAGTAGGCCAGGCTGCTCTCGCAGATCTTTCCGTTGCGGCGGCCCTTGTCGGTGATGCTGTATTTCTCGTCCTGAAGCTCCAGGTGGCCGGTGTCCACCAGCTCCGCCAGCGCTGCGGCGAAGTCAAAGTACTCCACGCCGTCGTCGCAGAAGGTCAGGTCAGCCAGGGTGGAGAAATCCACCGGGGAAGCGACCCGGGCCATGAGATAGAGCACCAGAAACTTAATGTCCAATTTATCGTGGATGAAGCCTGCTTTTGCCATGTGATTGGATGCTCCTTTCCCCCCGAACGGGGGCTCCTGTTACCTTTATTATAGGCAATTTCCGGGCAAAGGGCAAGTGACAAAGCCACCGAAGGCGGGGCGCAAGCTACGGAAAAAATCAGCGGATGACCATGCCGACCTTTCGGGCGTTCCAGATGGCTTCAAAGGTCTTGGCGTTCTCCCAGTACTGGTGGACCTTGCCCCGGTTGTAGTAGTTGTAGGGATCGGAGATGTAGTAGCCCTTGTTGGGGTCATAGCCGCAGACCAGGACGGCGTGGTTGTTGCTGACCAGGCGCTGCTGAGTCCCCTCAATGTTGTAGGTCCGGTAGTAAGGGGAGGCCCACCAGAGCGTCATGTAGCCCACCACGCAGTTGCCTGCCAGCAGCTCCCGCTGCAGGTCGGTGATGGAGGCCCCGCGGAAATCGGCGCAGGGGTTGTCGCTGCCGCAGTAGGTATTGGAATACTCCGCGAGCTTGGCGGGATAGATGGTGGTGCGGGTGCGCTTGGAGGTGTCCGGGACGTAGGGGGAGCCGACAAAGCCCTTCTCCGGGTCGGATTTGGACCGGGGCAGGTTATCCAGGAAATACTTGATGGTGACGTTCTGGGCGTAGCCCTTGGCCTTCAGGCCCATGAGGTCAGATACGGCCTCACAGCCCACCCAGGCGTAAATATTGTCGATCTGGCTGATGTAGGGAACATTCGTCATCTGGTAAGACCTTGCCGTCTGAGTCAAGGCACCGGTGGCATCGGCCTTGTAAGCGCCCAGAGTGGTGCTGGTGACGAGCTTGCCCGTCCAGGCAACGTAATAGAGCTGATTCCCGGCGGAGTGGAAGCCGGGGGTGAAGGTCATGCTGGCCACATCCACGCCGTTCCAGCTCTCGCCGCTGTCGGAGGCAGAGGCGGTGTGAGAGACAGAGGCTTCGGCGATGGTCAGCGCGCCCCAATAAGAAGCAGACACGTCCGAATAAATACCCAAGGCGATGAGCCGGGTGGCCTGGGCGGTGTCGCCGGAGCGACCGAGCATGTTGTTGACGACGGTGCAGGCTTCGGCGCGGGTCAGGCCGTTGTCGGGCCGGAAGGTCCCGTCGGGGAAGCCGCTGATCCAGCCGTGGGACGCGGCGGCCTGGATCTGGCTGGCGGCCCAATAGCTGGAGGACACGTCGGAGAAGCCGGCGCTGTTGCACGCGATGGGCTTGGTACGCACCAGCAGGTCGATGAATTCGGCGCGGGTCATCACGTCGTTGGGCCGGAACTTGCTGCCGTTGTCAAACAGCCCCAGAGCGCACAGGGCGCGGATAGGCTGGGTGTACCACTGCCCGGCAATGTCCGTGTAGGAGCAGGCCCCCGTGCCGTTGTCCGGGGTGGCCAGCAGGCGGTAGACCAGCTGGGCGGCCTGGGCGCGGGTCAGCTTCTGGTCGGGGCGGAACGTCCCGTTCTCAAAGCCCTCCATATAGCGCACATGGTCCTGCCGCAGGGTAGGACCGTTGGGCAGGGGGGTGCTGGGGGTAGAAGGTTCCTCAGGCGTTGTGGGGGTGGACGGCTCGGCGGGCGTCTCCGGGGTGGAGGGCGTTTCGGCGGAGCCGTTGTTGCTGTCGTTGTCTTTGTTGTCCCCATTGCTGGGGGTGTCGTTCTTAGTGTCGTTGCTGTCGCCGTCGGTCCCGGTGTCGGGCGTCGTGGTGTCGGTGCCGTTGTCCGGGGTGGTGGTGTCAGAGGTGGTGGGGGCCTGCTGGTCCGCGTCGTTCTCTTTCGTTTCCGCGGCCAGGGCCGGAGAAGCCAGCAGGCTGAGGGATAGCACCAGGGCCAAAGCCCCGGCAATGGGTCGTTTCCACATGGTTCTCTTCCTCTCTCTCTTGAGATTCTGTGTATCCTGTTCGGGAAAGTGCTTCTTATACCTCCATGATGACCGGCAGGATCATGGGGTTGCGCTTGGTCTTGCGGTAGAGGTAGCGGGACATCTCGCTCTTGATGGCGGACTTGATGCTGGCCCAATCCAGCATCCCCTGCAGCTGGCAGGCTTCCAGGGAGTCGAGCGCCACCTCCCGCAGCTCGTCCATGAGTCCCTCGGACTCTTTCACGTAGACAAAGCCCCGGGTGATGATATCCGGGCCGGAGACGAGGTCACCGGTCTCCCCGGAGAGGGAGACGACCACGACGATCATGCCGTCCTGAGCCAGATGGCGGCGGTCCCGCAGGACCACGCTGCCCACGTCGCCCACGCCGTAGCCGTCCACGAACACCCGGCCGGAGGGCACGGTGCCCGCCAGCTGTGCGGAGTTGGCGGTGAACTCGACCACGCGGCCCACGTCGGCGATGATGATGTTCTGGGGGGGCGTGCCCATCTCCTGGGCGACCCGGGCGTGGGTGCGCAGGTGGCGCTGCTCGCCGTGGACGGGCATGAAGAACTTGGGCCGCACCAGGGCGTGGATGATCTTCAGCTCCTCCTGGCAGGCGTGGCCGGAGACGTGGAGGGTCCCGGCGTTTTCGCTGACCACCTCGGCCTTTTTCCGATAGAGCTCATTGATGATGTTGTTCACGGAATTTTCGTTGCCGGGGACGGCCGAAGCAGAGATGATGACCCGGTCGCCGGGCTGGATCTCAACCTGGCGGTGGGTGGAGAAGGCGATGCGGAACAGGGCGGACATGGCCTCGCCCTGGCTGCCGGTGGTGATGATGCAGACCTTGTCTTTGGGCAGGGACTTGATGTGGTTGAGGTCCACAAGCACGCCCTTGGGGATTTCCGTGTAGCCCAGCTCCGTGGCGACCTGTAGGGAGTTTTCCATGCTCCGGCCGGTGATGGCGACTTTTCGCCCGTAGCTGGCGGCCACGTTGATGATCTGCTGGATGCGGTCTACGTTGGAGGCGAAGGTCGTGACGATGATGCGCTCCTGACAGCCCCGGAAGAGGGCATCGAAGCTATTGCCCACGGTCCGTTCTGAGCGGGTGTAGCCCGGGCGCTCCACGTTGGTGGAGTCGCACAGCATGGCCAGCACGCCCTGCTTGCCCAGCTCACCCAGGCGGGTCAGGTCCATGATCTTGCCCTTGATGGGGGTGGGGTCGATCTTGAAGTCGCCGGTGTGGACCACGGTCCCCACGGGGCACTTGATGGCGAAGCTCACGGCGTCGGCGATGGAGTGGTTGGCGTGGATAAATTCCACGGAGAACTTGCCGGCCTTCACGATGTCCCCGGCCTCGCAGGTGACGAGCTTGGTGCTGTCGAGCAGCTTGTGCTCCTCCAGCTTCAGGCGCACCAGCCCCAGGGTCATCCGGGTGGCGTAGATGGGGGCCTGGAAGGACCGCAGGACGTAGGGCAGGGCGCCGATGTGGTCCTCGTGCCCGTGGGTGAGGAAGATGCCCCGAATTTTGTCCTGGTGCTTGATGAGGTAGCTCACGTCCGGGATAACCACGTCCACGCCGTACATGTCGTCGTCGGGGAAGCCCATGCCCACGTCTACGATGATGATGTCGTTGCCGTACTCATAGACGGTGAGGTTCTTGCCGATCTCATTCAGACCGCCCAAGGGGATAATTTTCAGTTTTTCTGCCATAATAACTCCTTTTTTCTAAATGTGTCCCGCGGCAGACCCGACTGGATTTCCCAAATTGGGGGCACAAAGACAAGGGGAGGCGCTGGACGCACCCAGCCGCCCTGTCCCGCGGTGGGTTTTGTCCGGCTTCCCCTGGTTTGAAAACAGTTGTCTGTTGGTGCAGTTGGGGTTGCGCGGGGTCATATATCTCATGCCGCGATACGCGGCCTGTTCACAGTTTGATTTCTCCTAGTATAGCACGCTGGAACAAAAAAGTATACATATTTTTCACTTCCGCTGGGTTTTTGGGCCGGGATGTGCTATGCTGGAACAAAACCCAAGGCCCGCCCGCGGACGGGCCGGTCCAGGAGGGACCCAAGCATGAATATCCAGATTTTTGGCAAGTCCAAATGCTTCGACACGAAAAAGGCCCAGCGCTATTTCAAGGAGCGCCGGGTCAAATTCCAGGCCATCGACCTGAACAAATACGGCATCAGCAAGGGAGAGCTGACCTCCGTGCTGCGCTCGGTCAAACTCCCTGACCTCATCGACGAAAAGCACCCCGACGCGGCCCTCTTAGAGTACC
>CAVCXN010000147.1:0-5786 GCA_963606215.1 uncultured Mycoplasmatota bacterium
CGGAAGTCGTACAATAGAGAAAAAGATTTGCAGGCAGCCATGCAAATCTATTTTCATCCTGCCCGAAGTTTTGCAAAATATTCCGGGAAATTTGTTTGGAAAGCCGATGGAAATTTTCGGGTAGATGGTCTAAAGTAGTAAGGATTTCAATGGATCGCCTGACGGCGCGGGGTATGAAGGGCCTCCTGCCGTCCGCTGCCGCCCCCTGGGGGGTAGAATGACAGAAAGAAAAGGGTGTAAGAAGGTTAAAATGAATACCATCCTGATCATCAATCTTGTCATAGCTGTGGTTTTTTCCGCCTGCTATGCCTACCAGCTGTTTTTTCTGGCTGTCCCGTTCGCCAAGAAGCAGGAGCCTCATAAACCAGAGGTCCTCCACCGCTTCGCCGTCCTCATCTGTGCCCGGAACGAGGAGGAGGTCATACCAGACCTGATCCAGAGCATCCAGGGCCAGACCTATGACCAAAGTCTCCTGACCATCTTCGTCATGGCCGACAACTGCACCGACGCCACCGCCGAGGTTGCCCGCCAAGCCGGGGCCGTGGTCTACACCCGCTTCAACAAGGAAAAGGTGGGCAAGGGCTACGCGCTGGAGCGCCTGATCGAACACATCGAAGAGGACTACCCCAAGACGTTCGACGGCTTCTTCGTCTTCGACGCCGATAACGTTCTGGACTGCCACTTCATCGAGGAGATGAACCGGACGTACTGCGACGGCTACGAGGTCATCACCAGCTATCGAAACAGCAAGAACTACGGGGACAACTGGATCTCCGCAGGCTACGCCCTGTGGTTCATCCGGGAGTCCCGGTACTTAAACAACTCCCGGATGCTGCTGGGCACCAGCTGCGCCGTCTCCGGCACCGGCTTCTTCTTCAGCCGGAAAGTGATGGAGAGCATCCACGGCTGGAAGTTTCATCTGCTCACGGAAGACATCGAGTTCTCCGTGGACCAGATCATCAAGGGCCAGAAGATCGGCTTCTGCGCCGGGGCTGTCCTCTACGACGAGCAGCCCGTGACCTTCCGCCAGTCCTGGCGGCAGCGGCTGCGCTGGGCCAGAGGCTTCTTACAGGTCTTCCTCAAGTATGGCTTCGGCCTGCTCAAGGGCGTCGGCAAGGGGCACTTCTCCTGCTATGACATGAGCATGACCGTCATGCCCGCCTATGTGCTGACTGTCTCTCTGATCGTTGCCTATCTGGTGGCGGGACTGACAGGGACCGGAACGGTTTTACCCATGGTACACTATGTGCTCGAAATGGTGGCGGGGCTGTATGCCACCTTGTACGTAGTTGGGCTGTTTACCACCATCACCGAGTGGAAGAACATCCACACCACGCCGACCAAAAAGGTGCTGTATACCTTCACCTTCCCCATCTTCATGCTGACCTACATCCCCATCTCTCTGGTGGCGCTGTTCAGCCGGAAGGTCCAGTGGAAGCCCATCGAGCACCACCGCGCCGACCAGCGGGTTCTGGAAACGGCCGCCGCTGGCCGGGACAAGTAAGCCCGTATCCACGCAAGTATACGACCGCCTCCGCTGGGTCTCCGGCGGGGGCGTATTTTTTGGATGATTTGGAAAGGAGTCTCCCCATGGACGTGACCGGCAAGCACTATACCTGGTTTCAAAACAAAGAATGTGAATACTTCCCCTGCCACAAGGGGGTGCGGGAGGAGGAGTTCAACTGCCTCTTCTGCTACTGCCCCCTCTACCGGATGCCCGACTGCCGGGGCGGATTTGTGATGCGCGGGGGCATCAAGGACTGCTCCTACTGCCTCCTGCCCCACAATGGGTTGGAGAGCTACCCCTATATTCTGGCGAAGCTGCGGGAGGAGAACAGCAAGCACAAGGCCAAGGAGTGACTTTTGCATCGAGAGAAATGAAAACTTGCATTCTTGCTGCAAAGGGCGTAAGATAAAGCCAAAAACTGTCTGGGCCATGCCCGGACACCAAGGAGGTCCTTGCACATGCAAGATGGTTTCATCAAAGTCGCTGCCGGTACCCCGGAAATTCGGGTCGCGGACTGCGCCCACAATGCCCAGGCGTGCCTGGCCCTGCTGCGGCAGGCGGCGGAGGAAGGGGTCAGGGTCCTGTGTTTGCCGGAGCTGTGTCTGACGGGCTATACCTGCGGGGACCTCTTCTTACAGGATGCGCTGCTCCAAGGGGCGGAGGATGCCCTGCGGCGGCTGTTGGCGGGGAGCAAAGACCTGGACCTGCTGGCCGTGGTGGGGGTGCCGGTGCGGTACAACCAAAAGCTCTTCAACTGTGCGGCGGTGTTCTGCCGGGGGGAGCTGCTGGGCTTGGTCCCGAAAATCAATTTGCCGAACTACACCGAGTTTTACGAGGGGCGCTGGTTTGCGTCTGGCCGGGAGCTGCGGGGGACGGATTTCTGTATCCCCTTTGCGGGGCAGGAGAGCGTGGAGTTCTCCACGGGCCTGCTCTTTCGCTGCGCCAATGAGCCGCTGCTGACCATCGGTGTCGAGATCTGCGAAGATTTATGGGTGGCGGACACGCCCTCCACCCGCCTGGCCCAGGGGGGCGCAACGCTCATCCTGAACCCCTCCGCCAGCGACGAGACGGTGTGCAAGGATGCCTACCGCCGGACGCTGCTGGAAGCCACCTCCGGGCGGCTGGTCTGCGGTTATATCTACGCGGATGCGGGGTGGGGGGAGTCCTCTACTGACCTCATCTATGCCGGGCACAGCCTGATTGCGGAAAACGGGGCGATTCTGGCCGAGCGGCGCTTTGAAACGGGCCTGACCATCACTGAGATCGACCTGCAAAAGCTGGCTCACGAGCGGCAGCGCATGACGACCTATCCGGCGGACGCCCCCGACCTGTACCCCAATTATTTTGAACTGGAACGGACAGAGACCCGGCTCACCCGGCCCATTGCCCCCAACCCCTTCGTCCCCGCCGACCACGGGGACCGGGCGGCCCGGTGCCAGGAGATTCTGACCCTGGCGGCGCTGGGCCTGAAAAAACGGCTGGCCCACACCCGGGCCAAGACTGCGGTGGTGGGCCTGTCCGGGGGGCTGGACTCGACGTTAGCCCTGCTCATTACCGCCCGGGCCATGGAGCTGCTGGACCGCCCCCGGACTGACATCCTGGCCGTCACCATGCCCTGCTTCGGCACCACCCAGCGAACGAAATCCAACGCCCAGGTCCTGGCGGAGGAGATCGGGGCCAGCTTCCGGGAGATTGACATCGGCCCTGCGGTCAAAGTCCACTTCCAGGATATCGGTCAGGCCATGGACGATCTCTCCGTCACCTTCGAGAACGGCCAGGCCCGGGAGCGCACGCAGGTTCTGATGGACCTGGCCAACAAGACCGGCGGCCTGGTCATCGGCACCGGGGACCTGAGTGAGCTGGCCCTGGGCTGGGCCACCTACAACGGGGATCACATGTCCATGTATGCCGTGAACGCGGGCATCCCCAAGACGCTGGTGCGCCATTTGGTTGCGTATGTGGCTGACGAAGAGCGGGGGCGCACCCCGCGCCTGTCCGCCGTGCTGGAGGATATCCTGGATACCCCCGTCTCCCCGGAGCTGCTGCCGCCGAAAGAGGGGAAGATCGCCCAGCGGACCGAGGGCCTGGTGGGTCCCTATGAGCTGCACGACTTTTTCCTCTACTACGCCGTCCGCTGGGGCTTCCGGCCCCGCAAGGTCTTCCGGCTGGCGGAGTATGCGTTGGGGGAGAAGTACGAGCGGGCGGTCCTCCTGCATTGGTTACAGAATTTCTACCGCCGCTTCTTCGCCCAGCAGTTCAAGCGCTCCTGCCTGCCGGACAGCCCGAAGGTCGGCTCCGTGACCCTTTCACCCCGGGGAGATTGGCGGATGCCCTCGGACGCGGCGGCGACGCTGTGGCTGGAAGAGGCGGAGAGTTTGACCATCTGACAGAAAAAGGAGAGGGCCGAGTGGCCCTCTCCCTTAGTTTGTAGGAGCAAAGTTTTGCAGTTGTCTTACTTCACCACGCCGTCGCAAAAGCGGTGCAGAATCGCAGAGACCTGCGCGCGGGTGGCACTGCCCTGGGGGGCCAGGGTGGTGTTGGTCACACCGTTGATGAGCTTGGCGGCGTTGGCCCAGGCCAGGGCGTCCTTGGCGTAGGCGCTGATCTGGCCGTTGTCAGAATACCCGGACAGGTCGGCCTTCTCCGTCACGTCATAGCCCTTGTACTGCGCGTAGCGGTACAGGATGGCCGCCATCTGCTCGCGGGTGATGGAGGCGTTGGGCGCAAAGGTCGTGGCAGAGGTGCCGTTCACGATCTGGTTGGCGGCCGCCCAGTTCACCGCGTCGGTGTACCACTGGCCCGCGGGCACATCCGTAAAGGCGCTGGTCCCGCGCACAGCAGGGGAGCCTTCCAGCCGGTACAGGATGGTCACGATCATGGCCCGGGTGGTGGTGGCGTTGGGGGCGAATACGTTCGCCGCCGTGCCAGCCATCATGCCCTTTTCATACACATACTTCACGTCGTTGTAGAACCAGTCGCCGCTCTTCACATCCCCGAAGGGCAGACTGGAGACGGGCGTCTCGGTCCACTTGGCGTAGATCGTTGTGTTGGCATCCAGCTTCACAGAGGTGATCTTCTGGGTCAGGCCCTTGTCAGAATACCAGCCTTCAAAGGTCGCGCCGGACTTGGTGGGGGTATACTGCGCCAGGTCAATGGTGGTGCCCTTGTTCTTCGTGACCTTGCTGATGGCGCTGCCGCCGTTGCTCTCAAAGGTCAGGGTGTAGGTGGTGGTGGAAGAACTACTGCCGCCGGAACCGCCAGAGCTGCGCTTGCTCCACTGAGCAGTAAAGGTGGTGTCCGCAGAGACAGTGACCGCTGCGCCAGACTGAGTAATACTATTATCTGCGCTGGACTTCCAGCCGTCAAAATTATAACCGGACTTGCTGGGAGCAGCAGGCATCGTTACTTTGTTGTTGGTATCCGTGTAGAATGCGGCAATCGTCTCAGGTGCACCACCGTTGGTGTCATAGTTGACCTGAGCCAGGGTGATCGTCATGGTGTTGATGGGATCGGTCCAGCCGGACTTCAGCAAAGAAACGGTATAAGTCCCAGAGGCCAGAGCCTTTTCTGCGTGGGAACCGCCGTTGGACTCAAATGTAAAGTAGATGACGCCAGCAGCTTCCTTTGCCGCGATCTTCGCGCTGTAAACGGTTTCCCCGGCTTCGTTTGTAACCTTTACGTCATAGTCCTGCTGGTCATCTGCACTGGTACGCTTGGTCAGGGCAATATACATGGTGTTTGCGTCGCAATCCTTCACGGAACCGGCAGTACCATCCAGGCCCCTGATGATCTCGTTGATGGCACTGTTTGCGGCTTCGGCATCTGCCTGGAAACCGACGCTGGCAATGCCCAGAGCATCCTTGATATACTGAGAATCCACAGCAGTCTGATAAGCCGTGAGAACTGTGATCAGATCAGAGGCGTTGTTGATGGCGGCCTTTGCTGCGCTGTAAGCCTGCTCAGGCATCATGTAGGTGATATCACCGACCTTGTAGCCGCCGGCATCATCTTTAACATCAACTTCACCATTCTCTTTAAGACCATAGTAAGCAACATCCAGCAGATACAGGTTGTAATCCTTCACGGTTTTCAGCAAGTTGGCTTTCAGGGCGTCCAGAGCTTCCGTCTGGGGAGCTGTGGTGTAGTCCCCAGCAGCCCACAGATCAGAGTAGCCCTTTGCTATCGCAGTCTGAATGTCCGGGACCTGGCTGTACTTCAGCTCAGAGCCAGGAACTGTGACGGTTCCTAAGACAGCACTGTAATTCGTCCACTCATTCAC
>CAVCXN010000148.1:0-2257 GCA_963606215.1 uncultured Mycoplasmatota bacterium
ATCTTGCGGCGTCCTCCGGCATCCCCGGCTTGATGCTGCGCAAGGTGCCCATTGACCCTAACAACATTGCGATCAATAAAGTTGGCGGCCCTGACAACGACCGCAACCCCGACGGTGGCCCGAAGCTGACTCTGCTGTAATGGGTACCCCACTGTATGCGGACCTGTGGCAAGGGAAAGAGGACTTAATGCAGACCGTAGCCCTGCGCTGTGGAGAAAAAAGCCTGACCTTTGACGCATTTTTTCAAGCAATCCTGCGGGCAGAAGCTGGTCTACGGGTCCTTGGCGTGGGACCGGGGGATCTGGTCACGCTCATTACACTGAACACCCCGGAGGCTGTGATCGCCTTTTATGCCATTGACCGGATCGGTGCTGTGGCGAATTGGCTGGATACGAAACTAAGTCCTGCAGAAGTGGAAGACGATCTGACCCGCGCGAACTCTAAGGTCGTGCTGGTGTTGGAATTGGCCTTTGCCAAAGTATTTCAGAACCGCGGCCGTGCGCCTGCAGAACACTTTGTTGCACTGCCGCTGGCCTGCTACCTGCCATCTGCATTGGGCGAGAAGCTCCATCTAAACACCTGGCAGGATGTAGCCGGACCCGGCTGTATGGCATGGGATACCTTTTTGCAGGAACCGCAGGTCCTCCCACCGGAGAAAGACCGCTGGGAGGAACCAGTCGCCATTACCTACACAGGCGGCACCACCGGACCAGCCAAGGGCGTGATGCTTTCCCGCCGGGCATTCCGGGCCTCCCTAGAGCAGTATACACAGGCAGAAACAGAGTACGGAAGAGGTGGAGAGAACCTGGACCTCCTTCCGCTGTTCTCCGCCTTTGGCTTATGTCAGTGCGTCCATGTGCCGCTGTGTCTGGGGATGGGGGTGATTTTACATCCCCTGTTCCGTCCGGATCAGCTGGGACAAGCGTTGCGGCAGTATCGTCCGGCACAAGTCAGCGGGACGACTTCTTACTGGCAGTTATTCCTGCAAGACGCTTGGGCGGCGCAGGCTGACCTGTCTTTTCTCAAAGTACCCCGGTGTGGCGGCGATGTTTTGCCGGTAGAGATGGAAAGACGCATCAATGCGCTGCTGGCTCAGCGGGGCTGTTCTGCTACACTGGTCAAGGAATACGGCATGTCTGAGGTGGCTGGGATCGTCTGTGTCAGCTATGGATACGGGAAAGTCGGCGATGCTGGCCGTCCGCTCCCTGGCTGTCAGATCGTGGCGGTAGACCCGGAGACCGGGGAACTTTGTCCGCCGGGTATTCAGGGGGAGTTGATCGTTCACAGCGCAACGCAGATGAACGGATACTATGGAATGCCGGAGGCAGACGCGCAAGTTTTGAAACCCGGCCCAGACGGGAAAATCTGGATGTGGACCAAAGACCTTGGCCACACGACAGAAGATGGCCGCGTGATCGTGACTGGACGGAAAAAGCGCATGATCTCCCGCCATGGGTTTAAGATTTTTCCGTCTGTGATCGAAGATTGCCTTCTTTCTGAGCCAGGTGTACTAGCCTGTGCCGTGGTCGGGGGCGTCACGCCGAAAGGGGAGATACTTCCGGTAGCGCACATTGTTGCTGCCCCGGGACAAGACCCGGAGGCGTTAGAAGCCACTCTGCGTAAGCTGGTGAAGCGTGAGCTAAACCTCTTCTTGCACCCTGGCGCATACTGTTTCCACTCCGCACTGCCGCTGACGGATCGGGGAAAATTGGACTATCGAACCTTGGAACAGGAAACGCATTTATAAACGATCTATAAAAACAAAACAAGGAGGAACTGACCATGGACGACCGGAAAATCGCCATCCGAGGAACCCTGTGCGCTATTTTTGGCGGGGTGTGCTGGGGATTTTCCGGCACCATGGGCCAGTTCCTCTTTTCTCAGAAGGGATTGACCACTAGTTGGGTCACAACGGCCCGAATGCTCATTGCCGGAGCCCTGCTCTTGGGCGTGATGGCAGCTCGGTGGCCTAAAGAAGTCCGGACCATCGGAAAAGTATGGACGGTGGGGAGAGATGCCAGACGACTGGTCCTCTTTGCCGCAGTTGGTTTGATCCCTTGTCAGTTTACCTATCTGGAATGTATCGCAAATTCCAATTCTGCGACGGGGACGGCGCTGAACTATCTGGGCCAGATGATGATTTTGCTATATGTCTGCTTTGTCACCAGGCGCTTGCCGACTCGGTGGGAGATCACAGCGCTTCTGCTAGCGTTTCTGGGTGTGTTTTTTCTGGCAACGCACGGAGATATCCACACCC
>CAVCXN010000149.1:0-6186 GCA_963606215.1 uncultured Mycoplasmatota bacterium
CAATAGGGTTCTTCATAATTCCGCTCCACTGAGGAAAAGGCAGTGAACTCCGGCAGCCACTGGAGGGGGATGGTGGTCGTCTCTCCCCGGCGGTTTTTGGCGATGATACACTCGGCCTGATTGCGCTTGTCACTGTCCTTGTTATAATAGTCGTCTCGATAGAGGAACATGACCACGTCGGCGTCCTGCTCGATGGCCCCGGACTCTCGCAGGTCCGAGAGCATGGGGCGCTTGTCCGAACGGCTCTCGTTGGCACGGGAGAGCTGGGACAGGCAGAGGACGGGAACGTGCAGCTCCTTTGCCATGATCTTGAGGGCGCGGCTGATGTCTGCCACCACCTGCTGGCGGTTTTCCCCGGCGTACCGGGTGGCGCTGCCAGAGGACTGCATCAGCTGGAGGTAGTCAATGACCACCATGCCAAGGTCCTCCACCCGGCGGCATTTGGCGTTCATGTCCGCCACTGAGAGGGAGGGGTTGTCGTCGATGAAGATTTTCGTGTGGGCCAGCGCCGAGGACGCCACGGTGATGCTGTCCCAGTCGTCCGGGGAGAGCTTGCCCGTCATGAGCTTCTTGTTGTCCAAAAACGCCTCGTTGGAGATCAGACGGGTGGCCAGCTGCTCCCGGCTCATTTCCAGGGAGAAGAAGACCACGCTCTTGCCGGAAAACTTACCCGCGTGGAGCAGGACGTTCAGGGCAAACGACGTTTTGCCCATGCCCGGCCGGGCAGCCAATAGGATCAGCTCGGAGCCGTGGAAGCCCGTGAGGGTCCGGTCTAGGTCGGAAAAGCCGGTCGCCATGCCGGGCACATCTGAGCCGGACATGGACAGCTCCTGCAGCTGGTCGAACACATCCACCAGGATTTTGGACAGCGGCTCCAAGCCCTGGGAGGACCGCCCCTGGCGGATGGCGTAAATGCGCTGCTCCGCCAGGTCGAGGACGGCCTGGGCCGTCTCGCCCCCCTCCTGGACCAGGGTCGTGAGTTCCCCCGCCGTCTCGGAGATGCGGCGCAGGAGTGCCTTGTCCTTGACGATGCGGATGTACTCGGAGACGTTGGCGGCGGTGGGGGTGATCTCCATGAGCTGGAGCAGGTAGTTGCTGGTGGTGTTCTCGTCATAGACGCCCCGCAGCTTCATCTGGTCCAGCACCGTCACCGGGTCGATGGTGGCGGAGAAGCTGAACATGGTGTAGATCGTCTCGTAGATATCCCGGTTGGCCTTCAGATAGAAGTCCTCGCCGGTGAGCTGCTCCACCACGTTGGGGATGCAGCGGGGGTCGATGAGCATGGCCCCCAGGACCGACTGCTCGGCCTCTACGCTGTGGGGGATCTGTCGGAGAAGTAAGGAGGATTCGTCCATCTCATTCACCTATCTCTCGGGGCAGGGTCTTATTTCTCCTCGGAGACGACCACGTTCAGGGTGCCGGTGATCTCATAGCCCAGCTTGCACTTGAGCTGATAGGTGCCGAAGCTCTTGATCGGCTCGTCCTGGACGATCTTGGTCTTGGCCACGTTCAGGCCGCACTGGGCCTGGAGCGCCTCGGAAATTTCCTTGCTGGTGACCGCGCCGAAGAGACGGCCGCCGGTGCCGGCCTTGGCGGGAATTTTTACGACCACGCTTTTGAGCTTCTCGGCAATGGCCTCGGCCTCGGCCTTTTCCGCGGCCATCTGTGCCTTCTTTGCCTTGTCCTGCATGATCATCTTGTTCATGTTGTCCGCGTTGGCGGGCACGGCCAGATTCTTGGGGAAGAGGAAGTTGCGGGCGTAGCCGTCGGAAACGTTCACGAGCTGGCCACGCTTGCCCTGGCCTTTGACATCTTTCTGTAAGATCACTTTCATGGTGTTATACCTCCAAAATTTCTATCTCGATTCAATATAACGAGGGTGTTTACAAAAGGGAAAAACGAAAAGAGAACAGGAAACTATGTCTCGTCGTCGAAGTAGTTGTCGATCGTCTCTTTCAGGATGGGCAGCACATCCTGCGTGGTCTTGCCGGGAAACTGTGCCCCGGCGGTGGTGGCGTTGCCGCCGCCGCCCAGCATTTCGCTGATGACCTGAACGTTCACATTGCTCCCTGACCGGGCGGAGAGATACGCCTGCCCCGCCTCCGGGAAGAGAACGAAGGAGGCTTCGATGTCTGCGATGTTCAGCATCTCATCCGCCGCCTGCCCCGCGATGGCCCGGCCGACCGGCCGGTCAGTCAGGGCAATGGCCATGGAACCGCGGTAGGTCTGCGCCCCCTGCATGATCTGCATTTTCGTCACGGTGTCCCGCAGATTATGCTGGAAGAACTTGTGGACCACGGCGGTGTCTGCCCCGGCCTTGCGGAGGAAGGCCGCCGTCTCAAAGGTCCGGCTGCCGGTGCGCATGGTGAAGTTTTTGGTGTCCAGCACGATGCCGCCCAGCATGGCCTCGGCCTCCTGGTGTTTCAAATCGCCGTTGTCCAGGATGTACTGCACCAGCTCCGCCACCAGTTCGCTGGCGGAGGAGGCGTAGGGGTCGTGGAAGCTCAGGGCAGGCTTTTCGATGTAGGACGCCGCCCGCCGGTGGTGGTCGATGACGACGATCCTGGCCCCGGAGGTCAGCAGCTCCGGTACCTGGGTCTGTTCCGGCCGGTTTGTATCCACAACGACTACGATGCTGGTGGGCTTGGCCAGGCGAATGGCTTCGTCCGGCGGGATGAAGATGCCCTGATACTCCGGCAGAGAGGCAAGCCGCTTCGTCTGTTCCTCCGCCGGATACGGCGAAGGGGCGCGGACGGCCTTGATGGACACATCCTTCTTTCGGGCAATGGCGCACACGCCCGCCACGGCGCCCAGTACGTCCAGATCGGGGTATTTGTGCCCCATCACAATGACCTGATGGGTGCTGGCCAGAAGCTCCGACAGGGCGGAAGCCACCACGCGGCTCTTGACCTTGGTCCGGCGCTCCGTCTCCTTCGAGCGGCCGCCGTAGAAGGAAAAGTCGCTGCCGTCCTTGACGACTACCTGATCTCCGCCCCGGCTTAGGGCCATGTCCAGCGCCAGGGAAGCGTATTCGTGGAGCTGGCGGGGCGTCTCCCCGTTGCGGCCAAAGCCGATGGAGAGGGTGGCGGCGACCCCATTGGGGCTTTGCACCTGGCGAATTTCATCCAGCAGGGAGAACTTCTTCCGGCAAAAGTCCTGGAACTGGGCGGCCTCCACCAGCAGCAGGTAGTGGTCCCGGTCATACCGGCACAGCACGCCCTGGGCAGGGTCCAGCCAGGCGGAGAGACGGTTGTTGATCTCTGAGCGCAGCACAGACCGCTCACCCTCCTCCAGACCCCGGCTGAGGTCCTCGTAGTTGTCCACCTGTAGGATGCCCACCACGGAGCGGGTGGTGTCGAACTTGGCGGCGACGGTGGCGTATTGGGTCACGTCCACCCAATACGTCGTGGCGAGGAAGCTGTCCTGCTCCCCGGTGCAGACCAGGTTGCCGTAGACCAAGTAGAGCTTTTCCCCCACAGGCACCGGCTCCGGGCTGAGGTGGTCGCCGTCCAGCAGCCATTGGGACTGAAAGGCGGGAACCAGGGCGGAGAGCTTCGTCTCGAAAAGGTGGTCCGGGTCGCCGGTGAGATGGAGGAAGCGTTCGTTGCTCCAAATGATGTCGTCCGTATCCGGCCGGAAGATGGCGATGGGCATGGGGCTGGAGAGCATGGTCCGGCGGGAGGCGTTGTCCACCCCGCTGGCCAGATGGTCCAGGTAATCCATGGCCTCCTGCTTCCGGCGGATGGCGCCGGACTGGAAGTACAGATACAGGACCAGAAGAGCCACCAGCTCCGCCATGCAGAGCCAAATGTTATACAGGCCGGTGAGAACGGCAAAGACCAACCCAGTGACGAAAAACAGGCGAAAACCCGTGTCCGTCAGCCGGGAAAGTGCTTTTTGAAAGGTTTGCTGACGCATAGTCGTACCCTCCGGGCAGATGACATAATTTGTGATGTTACATTATATCACAATCCCCAGGGGGATACAAGGGGCGGGTGAGGCTTTGGCACGGTCATTTTCTGTGCTGCCGCTTCTTATACCAAACACTGGTAAACACGATTCCCAAAAACAAAATTTGCCCGCAGAGATACAGCCACACCAGCAGAATGATCAGCGACACCAGGCTCCCGTACACCAGCGAGTACCGTGTGGACATGCTGATAAACCAGGAAAAAATACCCGACGCCACCACCAATGCCAAGGCTGAGACTAAGCTCGTCACTAAAATCGGCAGCCGGGGCGTCCCAAAGGGCGCGGCCATATTGAGCACTGCCATAAGGAAGAGGCAGAAGATGGCGAAGAGCAGGACATACCTTGTCCACGACCAAACGTCCAGCATCCGGTCCCAGAACGGAAAATGCTCCGCGATGGCGTGGACGGTCCGCTGCCCCGTGACCACGACGATGATGGAGAGGTCCACCGTCAGCAGCAGGCCGAAGGGGAAGAGAATGCTGACCACCATGCCCCGCACCATGGACTGAGATACGTCATCATACATATCTAGAATGACCCGCGTGATGGTCCGAAAGGCCGCTGCCGCGGAAAACCAGCAGCCCGCCAGCCCCGCCAGGAACAGGCCGGGGCTGCGGTGGATGGCGATGTAGCGCAGGTAACTCTCCAGTACGTCCAGGGCCGCCTGGGGCAGGATGCTTTGGAGCTGGCCAATGAGGGTCCCCACGTCGATGTTCACCAGGCCCAGAATGTAGGACACGCAGATGAGCACCGGAAACACGGCCAAAATGACGAAATAGGCCAGGCAAGCCGCCGCCTGGGGCACGCGGCGGCTGAAATACAAGAGAATGGCCTCCCGCAGGAAGGAGACGAGGGGAGAAGTCCAGAGTTTTTTCACAGGGGGCACCTCCTGGGTCAGAATGGGCTTGGGGACAGGTCTGGTTCTGAACCTGTCCACCGGGGCATAGGCTGATGGCATACGGGAGTGATGCCAATGAAACCAAAGACAGCCAAACGGGGCGTGGCCCGCCTGCTGCGCCGGGGCATGGCGGGCGTTTTGGCTCTGGCGGGCGTGGGGATGGCGGCGGTGGCCGCCGGTCTGCCGCCGCTGCCGGAACAGGCCGCGGCCTATCTGCTGGAACAACAAGCGCAGGCGAACGAGCCGGGCGGACAGGCTTTGTCCTTCTGGCAGAGAATTTTGCTGGCGGATTCCGCACTGCTGGCCCAGGCCGCCGCCGGGTCTGTGGACAGCGGCACGGCAGCGGAGAACACCCCGCCGGAGGAGATCGGGGAAACGCCGGAGTTATCCCCAGTGACCCCGGACAAGGTGGAAGAACGCACCCTCTCCGGCGGCGGGACGGAGTACGTCAACGCTCAGGGCATTTCTTTGTTCAACCGCACGGAGAAGACGGTGGATTTGGCGGCCATTGCCCAGGCCGGGTCCAGCCTGCGCTTTCAGCCGGCAGAAGCGGGGCCGCAGATTTTGATTTTGCACACCCACTCCACCGAAGCCTACGCCCAGGACAGTGCCGCGCCCTACCTGGAGAGCGGCACGGCGCGGACCACCGATCCCTCTTATAATATCATAAAAGTGGGGGAGGAGATCACACGAATTTTCAAGGAAATGGGCCTGAACGTGATCCACGACACGAATCTCTATGACTACCCCGATTACAACGGGGCTTACGAGCGCTCGAAAGCGGCGGCCGAGCAGTATCTGGCGCAGTACCCCACCATCCAGATGGTCCTGGATGTCCACCGGGACGCACTGGTGGGGTCGGATGGAACGGTTTACAAGCCGGTCCTACAGATCGACGGGGTGAAGACGGCGCAGGTCATGCTCTTGGTGGGCAGTGACGACGCGGGGGCGGTCTTTCCGGACTGGACGGAACACATGGCCCTGGCCATGGAATTGCAGCAGCAGATGAATTCCCTCTGGCCGGGGCTGGCCCGGCCCATCACCCTGCGGACGGCCCGCTTCAACCAGCAGATGACCAAGGGCTCCCTCCTGGTGGAGGTGGGCAGCCACGGGAACACGCTGGACGAAGCCTTGGCCGGGGCCAGGCTCTTCGCCCGGTCTGCGGCCAAGGTGCTGCTGACCCGGGTAGGATAAGAAAAGGACCTGCGCTTCGGAGAAAAACCGGCGCAGGTCCTTGTTTCGTTGTGTGGAGGGGGTGTGGCTCAGCGCTCCATGAAGCGGGAGAGGAAGTCTCTCGTCTCCTCCCGCTGGGGATC
>CAVCXN010000150.1:0-8337 GCA_963606215.1 uncultured Mycoplasmatota bacterium
GTATACAACACCTTCGCGCGCTTGGCAAGCATTTTTTGCGGGAAATTCAAAAATAAATGATAGGAAAAACCCAAAAATTGTGGTATGATATAAAGTCAGAAAGTGTCCCCGGCGCCAGGGTCGGACCGGGGTCGGAAGGGAGGCCCCCGGCCATGAGAAAACGCTTGCTGGTCTGCCTCGTCGCAGTCCTGTGTGCGCTGGGCTTATCCGGCTGCATCTTTGGGGAAGTGGCCGAGATGTATGCTCTGCCCAAGTCCTCCAAGGCATATGTGAATCTCCAGGCCCGCATCAACCAGGAAAAGGGCAGTGCCGAGTACATCGCCCCACTCAGCGGCGAGAACCGCCAGACCATACAGCTGGTGGACGTGGACCAGGACGGCGAACAGGAGGCCGTCTCCTTCTTCCGGGACACCTCGTCAGACACCCCCCTGACCATCGTCATCTTCAAGCAGGATGACCGCGGGGAGTATCAGGTCCTGACCAAAATACAGGGTGTGGGCAGCGACATTGAGTTCATCTCCTACCCCGATCTGGGCGGGGCCGGGGGCGATATCCTGGTCAGCTGGCAGGTCAACGCCTCCACCCGTACCCTGGCCGCCTACACCATCACCGGCGACCAGCCCGCCGAAATCTTTAAGGCCAACGGCGGCCGGTGCCTCACCGCCGACCTGGACGGCGACGACAAGGAAGAAATTATTCTGGCCCCGGCTTGCAATGGAGAAACCTCGTTCCACCTGGAATCGCTCCGCTTAGATTATTATGACAATCAGGAGGGGCGCATGGAGCTTGTCTCCACCTCCCCCCTCTCCCAGGGCACCACGGACATCGACACCTGGTCCGTCGGTCAGCTCTCAGACGGCACCCCTGCTCTTTTCGTCACCTCATTTTGCAAAAAAGACGTGCTCATCACGGACGTGTTCTGTCTCAGCCAGGGTCGGGACCTGAAAAACATCGCCCTGAACCCCGAGACACACAAGAGCAAGGACGTGTATCACTACGCCGCCGGGGTGGAGCCCACCGACATCGACGGCGACGGCGCGTTAGAGGTCCCCGTCTCCGTGTCCGTTCCCTCCTTTGGGGACAGCGATCAGGCCACGTTCTGGTGGCTGCGCTGGGTCGCCTACCAGCCCGACGGCACCCGCACCGTCACCAGGATCACCTACCACAGCGGGGACAACTGGTACTTAGAGATCCCGTCGGACTGGACGGGCCAATTTTCCATGCGCCGCCAGGAGAGCACCACCATCGGCGTGCGCACCGTGACCTTCGCCCGGGGCGTGGACCAGGAAGCCGACGGGGACGAACCGGCCACCGAAGCCGAGCCGTTCCTACAGATCACCTGTCTCACCGGCAATGACCGCTCCCGCCAGGCCCAGCAGGGTGGACGCTTCCTCCTGTCCAGCACCACCTCGACCATCTGCACCGGGGAGTTCCTCACCAGCAGCTGGGACTGCGGCCTGGACCAGGCTGGCCTGAAGGCACTCTTCCATGCCGATCAGACCGGGTGGAACACCAACCAATAGCATTTCCCATTTTTGATACAATGAAAAGAATAGAGTATATCGAGTAGGTTTTTGGGAGGACATTATGAAAAAAATTTTAGTCCTGGAGGATGAAGCAAACATCCGCAGTTTCGTGGTCATCAACCTCAACCGCGCCGGGTATGAGACGATCGAGGCCGGCTCCGGGGAGGAAGCCCTGGAGCAGCTGCGCCTGAACCCCGACGTAGGCGTGGCCCTGCTGGACATCATGCTGCCCGACATGGACGGCTTCGAGGTCTGCCGCCGCATTCGGGCGGGCAACTCGAAGATCGGCATCATCATGCTCACCGCCCGCACCCAGGAGATGGATAAAGTCACCGGCTTTATGACCGGGGCCGATGACTACGTCACCAAGCCCTTTTCCCCCGCGGAGCTGACCGCCCGCATCGACGCCCTCTACCGGCGCATCGGCGGGGATGTCAGCGATGACGGCGTCATCAGCCAGCCCCCCTTCGTCCTCAACACCCGTCGCCGCAGTTTGGAAAAACACGGCCAGCGCATCAAGCTCACCCAGGTGGAGTATGCCATCATCAAGCTCTTCATGGAAAACCCCGGCAAAGCCCTGGCGCGGGAAGAAATTCTGCACATGGTCTGGGGCGAGGGCTATCTCGGTGAGCTGAAGATCGTAGACGTGAACATCCGCCGCCTGCGGGTGAAGATCGAGGATGAGCCGACCAGCCCCACCTTCATCACAACGATCTGGGGCTACGGCTACAAGTGGGAAGTGTGAGCCAAGCATGGAAAAACTCCAAGCCTGCGTCTCCCGCGTGCTGACCTGGCTGCGCCGTCTGCCCGGCTGGTTTCGGGAGCAGTTCGCCCGCCTGACCCGGGTTCGGGGCATCCGCCAGCGGTGGCTCATGAACAGCGTGAGCTTCCTGGTCATGATCCTGGCCGTGGTTGTCATCGTCTTTGGCCTCATCGTCAAAAACTATTACGACAGCAGCATCCTCTCCAACATGGAGAGCAAGGCCCGCACCGCCGCCAACTATTTCAGCAGCACCAGCAGCAACTACAACAGTGCCGACGGCGACTATCTCTCCGCCATACAGGATTACGTCAGCTCCTTCGAGGAGGGCACCCGCCTCGAGCTGCAATATTTGGACCCGGAGGGGACCGTTGTCTATTCCTCCAACGGCCTGACGATCTCCGGAGATCGGCCCGGCACGGGAGATATCAACCAGCTCCAGCACACCCAGGCCATCTCCGCCTGGCGGGGCGTCTCCCCCCAGACCGGGGAGCGCATCACCGCCGTCTCCGCCCCCCTTCTTTATAATGGAAAGCTGGTGGGCATCATGCGCTACGTCACGTCCATGCGCCTCGTCGATCGGCAGGTCATCATCCTGACGCTCATTGCCGTCATCCTGTCCGTCAGCATTTTGATCCTGGTCTATCTGTCCAACATCTACTTCGTCCGCTCCATCGTCGGTCCGGTGAAAAACATCACCGGCATCGCCCGCCGCATCGCCGGGGGCAGCTACGGCATTCAAGTGGAAAAGAAGTTCGATGACGAGGTCGGCGACCTCACCGACGCCATCAATGACATGTCTCTGCGCATCAAGCAGGCCGAGAGCATGAAGCAGGAGTTCATCTCCTCCGTCTCCCACGAGCTGCGCACCCCCCTCACTGCCATCACCGGCTGGGCCGAGACGATCATGAGCGGCGAAGCCCGGGACGAGGGTGACGTGCGCAAGGGCATGAGCATCATCGCCAGCGAAGCACGGCGGCTCTCCGGCATGGTGGAAGAGCTTTTGGAGTTCTCCCGCATCGAGGACGGCCGCTTCACCCTCTCCATCGAACCCATGGACATCAAGGCCGAGCTGGAGGATGCCGTCTACACCTACCATGAGTTCCTGGCCGCGGAGGGCATCGCCGTCTACCATACCGACTGCGAAGAGGAGTTCCCGCCCATCCCCGGCGACCCCGACCGCCTGCGGCAGGTCTTCTGCAATCTGTTAGACAACGCCGCCAAGCACGGCGGCTCCGGCAAGCGCATCGACACCGCCATCTACCCCGATGACGGCGATGTGGTCATCATCGTCCGGGACTACGGCCCCGGCATCCCCCCCGAGGAACTGCCCAACGTAAAGTACAAATTTTACAAAGGCAGCTCCACCGCCCGCGGCAGCGGCATCGGCCTGGCCGTGTGCGAGGAGATCATCTCCCGGCACAACGGCGAGCTGACCATCTCCAACGCCGACGACGAAGCCGGCGGCTGTCTCGTGGAGGTCCGTCTGCCCACTGGAACATAAGTTCGAGAAAATTCCCCCAGAGCCTTGCAATTTTCCCTGGGGTCTGCTACAATCGCCCCAGCAGCACCGCTCTCCCACGTTTGTAAACCGTTAGGAGAAACTATGCCAAATCAGTCTGATCAAACGCCCAGCTGCCCCCTCCCCAAGGACGGCAGCTTCCGCACCACCATCGGCGGTCAGGCCCTCATCGAGGGCATCCTCATGCGCGGCCCGGAAAAGCAGGCCATCGTGGTGCGCAACCAGAACGGTGGCTTAGAAGTTCAGGAACAAAAGCGCACGTTCACCAAAGAAAACTACCCCATCTTAGGCATCCCCTTTATCCGCGGGATCGTCAGCTTCGTCGGCTCCCTGGTCGTGGGCATCAAGGCCCTGTCCTGGTCGGCGGAGTTTTACCCCGAAGACGAGGAAGAAAGCAAGAGCAAGTTCGAGACCTGGGTCGAGACCCGCTTCGGTGAAAAGGCCCTGACCAACTGGATCACCGGCGTGGCGATGCTGGCGGGCCTGGTCTTTGCCGTGGCCCTGTTCATCGTCCTGCCCACTTTGGGCACGTCCGCCCTGCTCCACTTTTTCCCCGGCGCCCCCATGTGGGTCCGGAACCTGTTGGAGGGCATCGTGAAGCTCGTCATCTTCTTCCTGTATCTCTATCTCTGCTCCAAAATGAAGGACATCCACAGGACCTTCCAATACCACGGCGCAGAGCACAAGACCATCTTCTGCTATGAGCGCGGCTTAGAACTCACCGTGGAGAATACCCGCAAGATGCCCCGGCACCATCCCCGCTGCGGCACCAGCTTCCTCTTCGTGGTCATCGCCGTGGCGATCCTGGCCTCCTGCGTGGTCTTTGCCCTGCCCGGCGTGCGGGACGTGGCGACCAATCCCGTGGTCCGCATCCTGCTGCACCTGGCCTTGGTGCCCATCGTGGTGGGTGTGACGTATGAGATCAACCACTTCGTCGGGGCACACGACAACTGGTTTACGAAAATTCTGGCCGCGCCCGGCCTTTGGATGCAGAACTTTACCACCTTCGAGCCGGACGACTCCATGCTGGAAGTTGCAATCCACGCCCTGAAGCTGGTCCTGCCCCAGGAAAAGGGGGCCGACGCCTGGTAAGCCCAGGCACACAACCATTTGATTTCTGATTGGGGGGAACGGTGTGACCATCACCTATCACGATCTGATGCACGCTGCTCGGGCGGCCCTGCGCGCCGCCGGGGTAGAGGACGAAGCCACCAAGCTGGAGGCCCAGGACCTCATCTGCGCCGCCGCCGGAAAGACCCCGGAGCAGCTCTACCGGGATTTTTCCCTGTACACCACCGATGCCATCGCCGAGACTATTGAGAAATACATGGACCGGCGGCTGGCAGGGGAACCCGTCGCCTATATCATCGGCGAGTGGGATTTCATGGGCCTGCGCTTTTTCGTCAATCGCGCTGCCCTCATCCCCCGGGTGGACACGGAGATGCTGGCGCAGCTGGCCATCAGCCGTCTGAAAGAACACCCCGGCCACACCCGCGTGCTGGACCTGTGCGCCGGAACGGGCTGCGTGGGCCTTTCCATCGCCGCCACGCTGAAAAACACCCGTGCTATCCTGGTGGATCTGTCTGACGGTGCTTTAGACCTGTGCAAGCGGAACATCCGCCGCCACAAGCTCACAGGCCGGGCGGTCTACTTAAAGGGCGACGCCCTTCAGCCCCCCAGCCACACCCTGGGGCAGTTTGACGCGCTGGTGTGCAACCCCCCTTACATCCCCACCGGGGACCTGCCGGCCCTGGACCACTCCGTGAAAGACTATGAGCCAATGCTGGCTCTGGACGGCGGCAACGACGGCCTGGATTTCTACCGGGCCGTGACCACCCTCTGGAAGCCCGCCCTGAAACCCGGCGGGCATCTGCTCTACGAAGTGGGCATCGGCCAGGCCGAGCACGTGGCCTGGATGCTGGTGAAGGCCGGCTATGAGAACATCCGAATCACCCGCGACACCGGCGGCATCGACCGAGTGGTGGAGGGCCAGCGGCCCTTCGAACACCCCGAGCCTGATGCAGGCCAGGAGGAAGGATAAGAAATCTATGGCAGAAAAAAAGAAACCCATCGAGGCCGCCGCGCCCGCCTCTGACAAAAAGAAGGCGCTGGAGACCGCCATGGCCCAGATCGAGAAAGCCTACGGCAAAGGGTCGATCATGCGCCTGGGGGCCAACCCCAACGTGAAGGTCGAGAGCATCCCCACCGGCTCCCTGGCCCTGGACCTGGCCTTAGGCATCGGCGGCGTGCCCCGCGGCCGCATCATCGAAATTTACGGCCCGGAATCCTCCGGTAAGACTACCCTGGCCCTGCACATCGTGGCGGAGGCCCAGAAGCAGGGCGGAGAGGTCGCCTTCATCGACGCCGAGCACGCCCTCGACCCCACCTATGCCCGCGCCCTGGGCGTGGACATCGACAACATGCTCATCTCCCAGCCGGACACCGGCGAGCAGGGCTTGGAAATTTGTGAAGCCCTGGTCCGCTCCGGCGCCCTGGACGTGATCGTGGTGGACTCCGTGGCCGCCCTGGTCCCCCGGGCAGAAATTGAAGGCGACATGGGCGACGCGCATGTCGGCCTGCTGGCCCGCCTGATGAGCCAGGCCCTGCGCAAGCTGGCCGGTTCCATCTCCAAGACCCACTGCGTGGTCATCTTCATCAACCAGCTCCGTGAAAAGGTTGGTGTGGTCTATGGCAACCCCGAAGTCACCACCGGCGGCCGCGCGCTGAAGTTCTACTCCTCCGTCCGCATGGAGGTCCGCCGCGTCGAGGCCATCAAAGACGGCAGTGAGGTCATCGGCAACCGCACCCGGGCCAAGATCGTCAAGAACAAGGTCGCGCCCCCCTTCCGGGAGGCCGAGTTCGACATCATGTACGGCGAGGGCATTTCCAAGTACGGCGAGCTGGTGGATCTGGCCGTGAAGCTGGATATCATTCATAAGAGCGGTTCCTGGTTCTCCATGGGCGATGAGCGCATCGGCCAGGGCAAGGACGCCGCCAAGCAATACCTGAAAAACCACCCGGATATCTGCGCCCATGTGGAGGAAGAGATCCGCAAGAATTCCTTCCAGCTCATGTCCAGCCAGGCCCAGGCCGCCGCCCGCGCCGCCGGGCGCGCCCCGCAAGCTGCCGAAGAGCCTGCGCCCGTGGAGCCGCCCAAAAAGGCCGGCCCCACCGCCTCCAAGCTGATTGACATCAGCGCGGACGACTTCGACGACGATGAGGATTGAGAAACTTCTCCCTCCCACGCCCCCGGCCAAGACCTGGACGGTGGCCCTGGAGGGGGGTAAGACCCTGCGCGTAACAGAAAGCACCGTCCTGGAGCAGGGCCTTTATGCCGGCTTAGCGCTGGACGAGGAACGCCTTGAGGCAGTAAAGAGCGCCGCCGCGTCCGCCGCACTGCGGGCCAGGGCGGTAAACATGCTCTCGGTGCGGGCCTTATCCGCCGGGCAGCTCAACGAAAAGCTCATCACCAAAGGGGCCACAGAGCGCCAGGCGGCGGAGACGGTTGCCTGGGCGGTCGAGATTGGCCTGGTCAACGATGCAGAATACGCCAAAGCTCTCGTCCGGCACTACCAGACCAAGGGCTATGGCTTATATAAGATCAAAAACGAGCTTTACCGCCGCCGGGTCCCCAAGGCTTACTGGGAGGATGCTCTGGCCGAGCTGGACGACACGGCAGAAGCCATCGACGCCTTTTTAGCCAAAAAACTGCGGGACCCCGAGAACCGCAAAGAATGCAAAAAAGCCTCCGACGCCTTAGCGCGCCGGGGCTTTTCCTGGTCTGAGATCGCCGCTGGGATCGAGCGGCGGAAAGCCCAGAACGACTGATATTTGAGAGACGAGCAACAGGAGAACACCATGCAGGAAAACACGTTACAGGAAACGAAGTTACAGGAGCCCGCCGTCAAAGTCGGGTTCATCTCCCTTGGCTGTGCCAAGAACCAGGTCAACTGTGAGCAGATGATCTGGAAAACATACGAAGCCGGGTACGAGGTCGCCCTGGGCGCCGAGGGCTGCGACGTGGCCGTGGTCAACACCTGCGGCTTTTTGAAGGACGCCCGCGACGAGGCCATGAATGAGATCAACAAACTGGTCCAGCAGAAGCAGGCCGGAAACCTGAAAAAGATCATCGTCACCGGCTGCATGGCCCAGTGGTGGCAGGACCAGCTGGCCGAGCGCTGTCCGGAAGCGGACGGCTTCGTGGGCGTGGGCGGCTACCAGGACATCGCCAAGGTCATCGACGAGGCATTGGAAGGCCAGCGCCCCGCCCTCTTCGGGGACATCGACGCCCCCGTGCCGGAGACGGACCGCGTGGTCTGCACCTCCGATTATTGGGCCTGGCTCCGCATCGCCGAGGGCTGTGACAACCGCTGCGCCTTCTGCGTCATTCCCTTCATTCGGGGCAAGTTCCGCAGCCGTCCGGAGGAGAAAATTCTCCAGGAGGCCAAAGACCTGGTGGACGCCGGCATGAAAGAGCTGATCGTCGTGGCCCAGGACATCACCCGCTACGGCCTGGACCTCTACGGCCA
>CAVCXN010000151.1:0-5977 GCA_963606215.1 uncultured Mycoplasmatota bacterium
GCCTCACAGCAAAAAAACATGCAGGGTACTCAGAGAATATTCGTACAGCCCATGAGATAAGTGTCTGCCTGGGCCGCGGCCTGCTTGCCGCTGGCGATGGCCAGGACTACCAGGCTGGCGCCCAGGACCATATCCCCGGCGGAGAAGACCTTTTCCGGGCGGGGCATGGCGTCCCGGGCCTGGAGGGAGGTGTCTTCACAGCCGGAAAAGCCGGAGGCGACGATGACGAGATCGACCGGCAGCGTTTTTTCTCCCTGGGGTGTGTTGAGGACGGCCTGGCGGAGCTTGCCGTCCTTGCCGCAGGCCAGGGAGACCAGGGTCGTTTCGAAGTGGCGAATGTCCTTGCCAAACTTGGCTTGGCTTTCGACATGGGCGTCATCCAGCGCGGGCGGATAGTAGGCGGCGGGCTTGCGGATGAGCTGGGTGAGGCTCCTGCACCCCTGCCGCAGGGCGGTGGCGACGCAGTCAGAGGCTGTGTCCCCGGCCCCGATGATGGCTACCCGCTTGTCCTTGGCGGAGAGGGGGGAGGGAGTACCGGCGTCCAAATGGCGCTGGGTCTGAATGAGGTAGTCCAGGCCGTAGCAGAGACCGCCCCCGGCATCGCCCTCGTAGGGGACGGGGCGGGGTTTCCGCGCTCCACAGGCGAAAATGATGGCGTCGTAAGCCTGGTCCAGTTCTTTGGGGCTGATGTCCCGGCCCACGGCGGTACTACACTGGAAGACAATGCCTTCTGCTTCTAAGAGAGCGATCCGGCGCTCGACCAGGCCCTTGTCTAGCTTCATGGCGGGGATGCCATAGGTCAGCAGGCCGCCGGGGGCATTGTCCTGCTCAAAGACAGTGACGCTGTGGCCCCGGTGGTTGAGATAGTAGGCTGCCGCCAGCCCAGCGGGGCCGGAGCCAACCACGGCAACGGTCAGGCCGGAGCGACGCTGGGGCGGCCGGGGGGTCATCCAGCCCTGCTGGAAGGCGTAGTCGATGATGGCCCCTTCGTTGTCCCGGATGGTCACGGGCTGACCGGTCAGGCCGCAGGCGCAGGCTCCCTCACAGGGGGCGGGACAGACCCGGCTGGTGAACTCCGGGAAGCAGTTGTTTTTTAGCAGGCGAGCCAAGGCATACTCCCAGTTATCCCGCCAGAGCAGGTCGTTCCACTCCGGGATGAGATTGTGCAGGGGACAGCCCAGCAGACGCTGGGGAAGAGCCAGACCCGCCTGGCAGAAGGGTACGCCGCAGTCCATGCACCGCCCGCCCTGCTCCCGGCGCAGGGGCAGGGGGAGTGCCTCGTGGAAGGGGGCGAAATCCCCCAGGCGGAGCAGCGGGGGCCGGGTGGGGCAGTCCATCCGGGCGTAGTCCAGAAATCCGGTGGTTTTTCCCATGGTCACTCAGCTCCTTTCTGAAAGGCTTCCAGTTCGGCTTGCTCCCGGCTGAGACCCTTGGCTTCATAGGCGGCGATGCGCTCCTTCATGGCGCTGTAGTCCCGGGAGATGATCTTTTTGAAGTCGCCCAGGCAGGCGTCAAAATTCTGTAGAATCCGGGCAGCCTTGGGGGAGCCGGTGGCAGCAAGATGCTCTGCCAGCAGGGTCTTGAGGGCGGCGATGTCGTGCTTTTCCGTGAGCGGCTCCATGGACACCATCTCTTTGTTGACCCGGCGGTAGAGGTCGTGGTCCACATCCAGGGCGTAGACCACGCCGCCGCTCATGCCGGCGGCAAAGTTCCGGCCGATGGGTCCCAGGATGAGCACCTGACCGCCAGTCATGTATTCACAGCCGTGGTCCCCCACGCCCTCAACCACGGTGACGGCACCGGAGTTGCGGACGCAGAAGCGTTCTCCGGCGGTGCCGCAGAGATAGGCTTTGCCGCCGGTGGCTCCGTAGAGGGCCACGTTGCCGGTGATGACGTTGTCCTCCGGGGCAAAGGCGCTTTTGGGGTCGGGGTAGAGGATGAGCTTGCCGCCGGAAAGCCCCTTGCCGAAGTAGTCGTTGCTGTCGCCTTCCAGCTCTAAGGTCAGGCCGGCTGGCAGAAACGCCCCGAAGGACTGCCCGGCTCCGCCGCGGCAGCGGACCCGGTAGGTATCCTCTGCCAGCGTGTCGCCGAAGCGCCGGGTGATCTCGGCCCCCAGGAGGGTGCCGAAGGCGCGGCTGGTGCTGGAAACGGAGACGACGGGGAGCTTTTTGCCGGTCAGCAGGCCCAGCAGAACCGTCTCATCCAGGGTGTGCTCCAGCTGGAAATCATAGACATCCTGGGCGCGGAAGCCGCCGGTGCTCTGAGGCGGGGCGAGAATGGCGGAGATATCCAGCTTAGCCCCGGGGCTGTCGGTCTGCTGGGGGCGGGGGAGGATCAGGTCAGTCCGCCCCACCAGCTCCTCCACGGAGCGCAGGCCCAGGCTGGCCAGGATTTCCCGGAATTGTCGGGCCAGGAAGGTCATGAAGTTTACGACGTATTCCGGCTTGCCCTGGAAATGCTTCCGCATCTCCGGGTTCTGGGTGGCGATACCCATGGTGCAGGTGTCAAGGTTGCAGGCCCGGAGCATGATGCAGCCCAGGGCGACCAGGGGGGCGGTGGCAAAGCCGAATTCCTCCGCGCCCAGGGCGCAGGCGATGGCGACGTCACGGCCGCTCATCAGCTTGCCGTCGGCTTCCAGCTTGACGCGGGAGCGCAGGCCGTTTTGCAGGAGGGTCTGGTGGGCTTCGGCCAGGCCGATCTCCCAGGGAAGACCGGCGTTGTAAATAGAGTTTTTCGGGGCGGCTCCGGTGCCGCCGTCGTGCCCGGCGATGAGGATGGTCTGCGCCCCGGCCTTGGCGACCCCGGCGGCGATGGTGCCGACGCCCGCCTCGCTGACCAGCTTCACGCTGATGTCTGCGTATTTGTTGGCGTTTTTCAGGTCGTAGATCAGCTCAGAAAGGTCCTCGATGGAGTAGATGTCGTGGTGAGGCGGCGGGGAGATGAGGGGGACGCCGGGGGTGGAGCAGCGGGTCTTGGCGATCCAGGGCCAGGCTTTCCGGCCGGGCAGGTGGCCGCCCTCGCCGGGCTTGGCGCCCTGGGCCATCTTGATCTGGATTTCTTTCGCGCTGACCAGGTAGCGGCTGGTGACGCCGAAGCGCCCGGAGGCCACCTGCTTGATGGCCGAGTTCCGGTCGGTGCCCAGGCGGGCGGGGTCCTCGCCGCCCTCGCCGGAGTTGGACTTGCCCCCGATGGCATTCATGGCCAGGGCCAGACATTCGTGGGCCTCCAGGGAGATAGAGCCGTAGGACATGGCCCCGGTCTTGAAGCGGCGCAGGATGGACTCCACCGGTTCCACCTCCTCCAGGGGGATGGGGGTGCAGTCGGTGCGGAAATCCATCAGGTCCCGGAGGGAAAGGGTGGAGCGGTCAGCCAGGGTGGTGTATGCCTGGAACATCTCATAGCTGCCATTGCGGACGGCCTGCTGCAAGGTCAGGATGGTCTGGGGGTCATACCGGTGGACCTCGGCGCTGGGGCCGCTGCGGAGCTTTTGGAAGCCGCCGCTGTCGATGGTGGGGTCGGTGGTCAGCTCCATGGGGTCGAAGGCGGCGTCGTGGCTCCGGGTCACGGCGGCGGCGATGTCATCCAGGCCGATGCCGCCCACACGACTGATGGTGTTGGTGAAGTAGCGGTCGATGACATCCTTGTGGATGCCTACCGCCTCGAAGATCTGGGCGCTCTGATAGGATTGGATCGTCGAGATGCCCATCTTGGCGGCGATGCTGACCACGCCGCGTAAGATGGCTGAGTCGTAATCCTCCACGGCGGAGGCATAGTCTTTATCCAGAAGGTCCTTGTCGATCAGCTCCCCGATGGCTTCGTGGGCCAGGTAGGGGTTCACGGCCCGGGCGCCGTAGCCCAGCAGGGCGGCAAAATGATGCACGTCCCGCGGCTCAGCGCTCTCTAAGATGACAGAGACGGCGGTGCGCTTTTTCGTCCGAATGAGATGCTGCTCTAAGGCAGACACAGCCAGGAGGGAGGGGATGGCAACATGGTTCTCGTCAATGCCCCGGTCCGACAGGATGATGACGTTGGCCCCCTCCCGGTAGACCCGGTCACAGCTGACGAAGAGATGATCCAGCGCTCGCTCCAAGGAGGCGTTTTTATAGTACAGAAGAGAGAGGGTGGCCGAGCGCAGACCGGGCATGTTCATGGCCTTGAGCTTCAGCAGGTCCCCGCCGGTGAGGATGGGGTTCTTGATCTCCAGGACCCGGCAGTTTTCCGGGGCGTCCTGTAAAAGATTTCCGTCGGAGCCGACGTAAACGGTGGTGTCGGTGACGATCTCCTCCCGCAGGGCGTCAATAGGCGGGTTCGTCACCTGGGCGAAGAGCTGCTTAAAATAGCTGAAGAGGGATTGCTGCCGCTGGGAGAGGACGGCCAGGGGGATATCCGTGCCCATGGACATGGTCGGCTCGTGACCGCCCCGGGCCATGGGGAGGATGGACTGGATGATATCTTCATAGGTATAGCCAAAGACCTGGTAGAGCTTGTCTCGCAGGGCCTGGCTGTGGTTGGGGACCTTCCGGTTGGGGGAGGGCAGGTCCCGCAGGCTTACCAGCGCCCGGTCCAGCCACTCGCCGTAGGGATGGGCGGCGGCGTAGCCGGACTTGATGGCCTCGTCCTCCTGAATCTGGCCGGTGCGGGTGTCCAACAGGAGCATCTTGCCGGGACCCAGGCGGGATTTTCGGATGATCTTTTCCGGGGGCAGGTCCAGCACGCCCACCTCCGAGGCTAAAATCACCGTCCCGTCGTCGGTCAGGTAGTAGCGGATGGGCCGCAGGCCGTTGCGGTCCAGGCAGGCCCCTACCACGTCGCCGTCAGAGAAGAGAATGGCGGCAGGGCCGTCCCATGGCTCCATCATGGTGGCGTAATAGTGGTACATGTCCTTGATGGCCCGGGGCATATCCCGGTTTTGGCTCCACGGCTCCGGGATGGTCAGCATAACGGCCTTGGGCAGATCCATGCCGCTGTAGAGCAGGAACTCCAGGGCGTTGTCCAGCATGGCCGAGTCAGAACCGGAGGGGTCCACCACGGGGAGAATTTTCTCCATGGCGTGGTCCAGCGGGGGCGAGTGCATCGTTTCCTCCCGGGCCAGCATCCGGGAGAGGTTGCCCCGGATGGTGTTGATCTCCCCGTTGTGGAGCAGCAGCCGGTTGGGGTGGGCGCGCTCCCAGCTGGGGTTGGTGTTGGTGGAGAAACGGGAGTGGACCAGGGCGATGGCCGAGGTGAAGCGCTCGTCCTGCAGGTCTGGGTAGAACAGGCGGAGCTGGTTCACCAGGAACATGCCCTTATAGACGATGGTCCGGCAGCTCAGGCTGGCCACGTAGGTATCCGATACGGACTGCTCGAACTCCCGGCGCATGATGTACAGCCGCCGGTCAAACTCCAAATCGCTCTCTGCCTCCTCCGGGCGGGCTAAGATGGGCTGCCAGATGCTGGGCATACAGTCCACCGCCCGCTGGCCCAGAATGCCCGGTTCCACCGGCACGGGCCGCCAGAGCAGGACGGGCAGCCCTGCCTTTTCTGCCAGAATTTCAAAGAGCTTTTGCCGCCGTGCCCGCAGAATGCGGTCCTGGGGCAGGAAGAACATGCCCACGGCGTAGCTCCGCGCCTGGCCCACCGTCACTCCCAGCTCCGACAGCACGGCGGAGAAGAAGCGGTGGGAGATCTGGACCAGAATGCCCACGCCGTCGCCGGTTTCACCGGAGGCGTCCTTTCCGGCGCGGTGTTCCAGCTTTTCCACGATCTTCAAGGCCCGATCTACCGTCTCGTGAGAGGGACGGCCCCGGGTGTCCACCACAGCCCCGATGCCGCAGGCATCGTGCTCGAATCGTGGGGAGTATAAATTTGAAGTAAAATTGCAAGTTTGATTCTTCATACTTTCACATCCAAGCGGTTTTGAAGCTATGATACGAGGAAGAAGAGAACTTGTCAATGGGTCGGAATGAGTTTGTTAAAAATTCGGAAAAACGAATATTAT
>CAVCXN010000152.1:0-5749 GCA_963606215.1 uncultured Mycoplasmatota bacterium
GCGCTGCAACCTGTTTTTTATGACGGGTTGCAGCGCTTTTGGAAATCAGCGAATCATTTGTATCATAGAGAGGATAGGGCCTTTCACAGCATTATCCTATCTCCATAAGTCGTTCCTTCACATGGCGTCGGCCTGTCGTCCGGCAGGTCGATGGATTCCAGCGAGATGCAGTGTTCCTGATCGCGTTGCTCTTTTTTCAGCTGGTCAGATGCTGCAGAATCTACGGAGCAGTGCAAGCCCCTTTTCCATTTTTGTGCTATCCTGGAGGTCTAAGATTTCCAGAGAAACGAGGTCTTGGCTATGCCTAACTATGATTTCATCACCACCTACACCGGCGTCCACTTCTACCCCACCCGCCCCGACCCGGACGGCGTGCGCATCGCGGACGTGGCCCATGCCCTCTCCCTGCTGTGCCGGGGCAACGGACACGTCAAAACCTTTTTCTCCGTGGGCCAGCACTGTCTCCACTGCGCCCGGGAAGCCCTGGCCCGAAACTACTCCCGCCGGGTGGTCCTGGCCTGCCTGCTCCACGACGCCAGCGAAGCCTATCTCTCCGATGTCCCCCGGCCCTTCAAGCAGCATCTCCCCCAGTACCGGGAGCTGGAAGACCGCCTGCTGGCCGCCGTCTACCAGAAATACTTAGGCGGGCCGCTGACAGAGGAGGAGCAGGGGCAGGTCAAGCAGATCGACGACGATATGCTTGCCTATGACCTGGCCTATCTCCTAAACATGCCGCCGGAGGATGGGGAACTGCCGCAAATGGCGTCTAAGTTTTCCTACGAAGTCCTCCCCTTCGCCGCCGTAGAAAAACAATACTTAGATCTCTTTGAAGCCTTGACTCGACCCTAGGACAGCGCAAAGGAGCCAACCGAAAACGTTCGGTTGGCTCCTGCTTTTTATGTTATGCGATTTTTTAGGATAGGGCAAGCGTGCGCTCAGTCCTCCAGCTCGTTTTCGCGGATGCGCAGGGCGCCGGTAGGACAAGCCTCGGCGCACTCCAGGCAGTTCAGGCAGTCCTTGATGGTCTCGCTCTGCTGGAACTCGGGGCGGATGACCGTGGAGAAGCCGCGGCCCACCAGACCCAGCAGGCCCTTGCCCACCACTTCGTCGCAGATGCGGACGCACTGGTTGCAGAGGATGCACTTGCCCTGGTCCCGCTCGATGGCGACCAGGCGCTTCTCCTTGAAGCTGGGGTGGGTCTTGCCGCAGCCGTTGCCGCGCAGACGGGCGATGCGCTCCGGCTGAAGCTCGTACAGGTTGGCACAGCGGATGAGCTTACACTCGGTGAAGTCGAAGCAGCCGCAGTCCAGGCAGCGGGACGCCTCGGCGCGGGCCTGGGCCTCGGAGAAGCCCAGGTTGATCTCCTTGAAGTCGTGCTTGCGCTCCTCGGGGTCGCGGGTGGGCATCTTGGCGCGGGGCAGCTTGATGTAATCCTTGTAATCCTCGGGGGACACGTTGCGGACGGAGAGGTAGGTCTTCTGGTAAGGCACCTGGACACCGTGCAGATACAGGTCCACGACCTTGGCGCAGCGGCGGGCCTCGCCGATGGCTTCGATGGCGATGGAGGCACCCTTGTTGGTGGCGTCGCCCACGGCGAAGACGCCCTCCATGGAGGTGCGGTAGCTCGTCTCGTCGGCGGCGATGATGCCCTTCTTGTTCAGCTCCACGCCCTCAAAGCCGGCGACGTTGGCCTTCTGACCGATGGCGCCGATGACGCAGGTGACGGGCAGCGTCTCGAACTTCCCGGGCACGGGCACGGGGCGGCGGCGGCCGCTCTCGTCCGGCTCGCCCAGCTCCATGACCTGGAGCTTGATCTCCTTGACCTTACCGTTCTCGCCGATGATCTCGGCGGGGTTGGTCAGGAACTTATAGACCACGCCCTCTTCGCGGGCCTCGTCGATCTCGATCTGCTCCGCGGGCATCTCGGCCTCGGTGCGTCGATAGACGACGTAGACCTCTTTGGCCCCCAGACGCACGGCGGTGCGGCAGGCGTCCATGGCGGTGTTGCCGCCGCCGACCACGGCAACTTTATCGCCGATGTCAGGCTTCTCGCCCATGGCAACCTGACGCAGGAAGTCGATGCCGCCCATGACACCGTCCAGGTCTTCACCGGGGCAGCCGATGGGCATACTGGACCAAGCGCCAATGGCCAGGACCACCGCATCATACTGGCTCTTGAACTCTTCGAAGGACATCTGCTCGCCGATGCGGAAGTTGTTCTTCATTTCCACACCCAGAGAGGCGATCTCGTCGATCTCCTGGTCCAGGACTTTCTTGGGCAGACGGTACTCGGGGATGCCGTAGCGCAGCATACCGCCCATCTGGGGCATGGAGTCCACGACGGTGACGCGGTTGCCCTTCAGGGAGAGGTAATACGCTGCGGTCAGACCGCCGGGGCCGCCGCCGATGACGCCCACCCGCTTGCCGGTGGCAGCGGCCTTGGGGGGCACATAGCCGCCCGCCGCCAAGACGCGGTCGGCTGCGAAATATTTCAGATACGCGATCGAGATGGACTGCTCCACCATCTGCCGGCGGCAGCCGCCCTCACAGGGATGGGGGCAGACGCGGCCGATGGAGGCCGGGATGGGCAGACGATCCTTGATGATGCGGACAGCCTCTTTATCGTCGCCGCGCGCAATGGCCTGCACGTAGCCCTGGGCGTTCACGCTGGCCGGACATTTCAGGACGCAGGGGCCGCGGCAGTCGCCGTCGTGGTCGCTCATGAGCAGCTCGATGCTGGTCTTCCGGGTGCGGACGACGCGCTCGGATTCGGTGTAGATCACCTGACCGTCCTGCGCTTCCGTGGCGCAGGCGCGCAGGAGCTTGGGGCTGTTCTCGGCTTCCACCACGCACAGGCTGCACCCGCCGTAGTGCTTCAGTTCGCTGTTGTGACAAAGGTTCGGGATCTCGATGCCGTTGTTCTGCGCCACCTCCAGGATGGTTTGCCCGGCGCGGCCGGAACACACTCTGCCGTTGATGGTCAGCTTGATTCTTGCTTTCATGTGACTCATGTGATGTCCCCTCCCCTCTTAGTCTACCACGATGGCGTCGAACTTACAGGAGCTGACGCACTGCTTACACTTGATGCAGGAAGACTGATCGATGACGTGGGGTGTCTTCCGCTCCCCGCTGATGCACTCCACAGGACACTTCCGGGCGCAGACCGTACAGCCCTTGCACTTGGTCGGATCGATGGAGATCTTCAGCAGAGCCGAGCACTCGTGGGCGGGACATTTCTTGTCCCGGATGTGTGCCTCGTACTCATCCCGGAAATACCGGATGGTGGTCAGCACCGGGTTGGGGGCCGTCTGGCCCAGGCCGCACAGGGAGCCGTCCTTGATGCTCACGCACAGCTGCTCCAGCAGCTCGATGTCGCCCTCCTGCCCCTGGCCGTCGCAGATACGGTTCAGAATCTCCATCATGCGGGTGGTACCGATACGACATGGCACGCACTTGCCGCAGGATTCGCAGGCGGTGAAATCCAGGAAGAAGCGGGCGATGTTCACCATACAGGTGCTGTCATCCATGACGACCATGCCGCCGGAGCCCATGATCGCGCCGGTGGCGGAGAGGGCTTTGTAATCAATGGGGGTGTCCACCAGATCAGCCGGAATACAGCCGCCGGAGGGTCCGCCCATCTGCACGGCCTTGTAGGAGCGGCCATTCTTGATGCCGCCTGCAATGTCAAAGATGACATCCCGCAGGGAGTTGCCCATAGGCACCTCCACCAGGCCGCCCCGCTGGACCTTACCGGTCAGGGCGAAGACCTTGGTGCCCTTAGAGTTCTCGGTGCCCATGGCGGCAAAGGCCGCGCCGCCGTTGTTGATGATCCAGGCGACGTTGGCAAACGTCTCCACGTTGTTGATGTTGGAGGGCTCGTTCAGATAACCGCTCTGGGCGGGGAAGGGGGGCTTCAGGCGGGGCATACCACGCTTGCCCTCCATGGATTCGATCAGGGCCGTCTCCTCGCCGCAGACGAAGGCGCCTGCGCCGATCTTGATGTTCAGGTCACAGGAGAAGCCGGTGCCCAGAATGTTCTCGCCCAGCAGACCGCGGCTGCGGGCCTGCTCGATGGCGTTGCCCAGCCGCTCCACGGCCAGAGGATACTCGGCACGGATGTACACATACATATCGCTGGCACCAATGGCGTAAGCGCCGATCAGCATACCCTCGATGAGGCTGTGGGGATCGGACTCGATCACAGCACGGTCCATGAACGCGCCGGGGTCGCCCTCGTCGGCGTTGCAGATGAGGTGCTTGTGCTCGCCCTGGGCATTGCGGGCGGCGTTCCACTTGAACCAGGTGGGGAAGCCAGCGCCGCCACGACCGGCCAGGCCGGAGACCTTGATCTCTTCGATAACCTCTTCGGGGGTCATGTGCAGGGCCTTGTCGATGGCCTTGTAGCCGTCGCTCTTGATATAGTCGTCGATGCTGGTGGGGTCCACCACACCGCAGTGGCGCAGGGCCACACGCTTCTGCTTTTTCAGGAAGCGGGCGTCCTCATCGCTGATGAACATGGCCTCCAGCTTGGAGAAGTCCTTTTTCCGAATGGCTTCCACAATATCCAGGGCATCCGTCTCCGTGACCTTCACCAGGCGGTGGAGCAGCTTATCGCCCTCGTAGATATCCACGATGGGTTCCAGGTAGCACATGCCGATGCAGCCGGTGGTCTCGACGGTGAAGCTATCGGTGGCGGTCATGTGACCGGCCAGGACCTTCGCCACACGGCCGGCACCGGCGGACACGCCGCAGCTGCCCTGGCCGACCAAAATACGGATGCCCTCACCGGACTCGCGCTGGCGCAACTGGCGCAGGATGTTGATAGTCTTCTCGGGGGTGAGGTTTCCATAGGTATCGCCGTTGATCATCATGACAGGGGCCAGGGAGCAGCAGCCAAGACATGCCACTTCGTTCAACGTAAACATACCGTCCTCGGTCGTCTCGCCGTTGTGGATGCCCAGCTCCTGGGTGATGGCCGCCCGGATGCGGTCAGAGCCGTTGACGTGGCAGGCCGTGCCGTCGCACAGCATGATCTGATAGGTCCCCATGGGCTTGAGGCGGAAATAGCTGTAGAAGGTCGCAACACCCATGACCTTGGCCGGGCTGTTGCCCGTGCGCTCAGCCACATGGTAGATCACTTCCTGGGGCAGGTAGCCATAGATGGCCTGGGCCTGCTGCAGGATCATGATGAGGCTGGTGGAGTCGTCCTGGTACTGGCGGAGCACGCCCTCCATCAGGGACAGATCGACACCTGACTTGAACTCGGTCATTATTTTCACTCCTTTTTATTTGGGGCAAGTTCGTTTATTTTTCTCGTTTTTGCAGTTTTCTTATCTTATCTTTCATTTTCCCCAAAAAACGTAAAAATAGTATCGAGTAAATTATAGCCCCACTTGCGGCCTTTTGCAAGTCTTATTCCCTGACAATGCCAAGGAAATTGTGGCGTTTTCCCGGGCGTTTTTGTCAATTGTTCAAAAAATCTGTAAGCTGCCCCGTTCCTCTTGTTTCTTTTTGCAAGAAAACCTTGCAAACGAAAAGAGCCTTGGGGAACCAAGGCTCTTTTCTGCATTTTTTGATTCACTTGTTCCAAACGTGCTGATTTGGCGGCGCTTGCTGTCCGTTCCGTCACACGCTGTGCTTCACGCGGTCCCGCTCCTCGGCGCGCTTGGCGTTGTTGAAACGGTCCAGGGTACCCACCAGATAGCCGGTGATGCGGCGGATGCGCTCAAAGGGCACGTCGTCCTCATGC
>CAVCXN010000153.1:0-8948 GCA_963606215.1 uncultured Mycoplasmatota bacterium
GTGTTGGAAGAGCAGGAGGGCGGGACCTCCTGGGAGGAATTCTCTCATCAGGTGTCCTGGCTGGCCGACCAGCCGGGGCCGAGCGGGGGAGAAGCCGTCAGCGAGCCGGGGCGGATCGACCAGGAGACAGGCTCTCTGTCCTTCTTGTTGGAGGAACAGCTGGACCGATTGAAACTGGACCCCAAGCTGCTAGCCGTGTGCCGGTATCTGGTGGGACTGCTGGACGACCGGGGCTGGCTGGACCCGGCGGACTTAGAGGACCTCACGGCGGCGGGCGTGCCGGAGGAGTTGTTGGAGCAGGCAGTCAAGACGCTCCAAAGCCTGGATCCGGCGGGCATCGGCGCGCGGGACCTGAGCGAATGCCTGACCTTGCAGCTGGACCGCCTGCCGGGAGACTACCCCGTGGCCCGGGCGATTTGCGCGGGGCATCTGGAGCAGCTGGGCCGGGAAGCCTACGCCGCCATCGCGCGGGAGCTGGGAGTGTCTCTTCCTCAGGTGCGGGAGGCGGCGAATGTCATCCGGGCGCTGGACCCCGTCCCCGGGCGGGAGGAGGATATCAGCCAGCCGGTGGAATACGTTCGCCCCGACGCTTGGGTGGCGGTGGTCGGGGGAGAATTGCGGGTCTTTACGAACCAATGGGACCTGCCCCAGTTCCACCTCAGCGATCAGTATGTACAGCTGGCCAAGAGTAAGCCGGAGGACGAGGCCACGGAGTATTTACGGCAGAAAATTCAGCAGGCCCGGTGGGTCCTGCAATGCGTCCAGCGGCGGCAGGGGACCTTACAGCGCTGTTTGGAAGCCATGGTCCAGGCCCAGGCTGATTACTTTTTGGAGCAGGCCGATGCCCCCCACCCCCTCCTGCGGCGGGACCTGGCGGATGAGCTGGAAGTCCACCCCTCCACGGTGACGCGGGCGCTGGCCCACAAGTATATCCAATGCCGCCAGGGGTTGTTTCCTACGGGCTATTTCTTTGGGCGGGCTGCGGGGGCGGGGGAAGTCTCCGCGCAGCAGGCGAAGGCGGCGCTCGTCCGCCTCATTCGGGCGGAAAACCCGAAGAAGCCTCTCAGCGACCAGGTTCTCACGGAGGCTCTGGCAGTGGAGGGGATGCCCCTGGCCCGGCGGACCGTCGCCAAGTACCGCAAGGCTTTGGGCCTGCCCCCGGCCTATCGGCGGAAGCGCTGAGGAAAAAATTCCCCCTATTTCCTGTTGAAATGATAGGAAAATATACAAACCTGCATAGAATTCCCGAATCTGCCTTGACAGGTGGAAGGGAGGGGCCTATAATTGACACTCGATTATAGCCCGATCAGGAGCGGCTTACCGTCGTCCTCCGTTGCCTTGTTGTTTCGCTGATTTATATAATAAGGTAGGGCAGATTTAATTTGCCGCTGTGGAAACCGGCCAGAGGGCCACCGCAGGGCAAAGGAGGCGTTTCGGTGGGAAAATTCATTCTCAAACGGCTGGGACAGATGGTCCTGGTCTTGCTTGCGGTTTCGGTCATTATCTTTGCCCTGGTCCGCATCACGCCCTCAGACCCGGTGGCGTCGATGACCCAAGGCAAGAGCGTCAGTGAAGAGACGAAACAGGAGCTTCGGGAGCACTATCACCTGGATAAGTCCGCCCCGGAGCAATACATCATCTGGGTTACTGGCATCTTCAAGGGTGACCTGGGCGAGAGCTACCATTACAAACAGAGCGTGGGCTTCCTCATCGGGGAGCGCATCGGCACCACCATGACGCTGGTGCTGCTCAGCGGTGTGCTGGCGATTTTGATCGCCATTCCCGTGGGTGTCATCAGCGCGGTGAAGATGAATACCTGGATCGATAAGCTGCTATCGGTCATCACCCTGGTCCTCGTGGCTTCCCCCGTCTTCTTGACGGCCCTGGTCCTGATGCTGGTCTTTGCCCTGAAGCTTCGCTGGTTCCCGGCCATCTACCAGGGCAGCAGTCTGAAGGAAATGATCCTGCCCGCCATCGCCCTGGCGATGAACATGGTGGCCCTCACCAGCCGTATCACCCGGACGAGCATGATCGAGCAGCTCAACTCCGATTACATCCGCACGGCCACCGCCAAGGGCATCCCCCGTCGGCGGGTCATCCTCACCTACGCGCTGAAAAACGCCATGATCCCCATCATCACCGTGACCTCGATCCAGATCGGCTCCATGCTGGTGGGCGCTGTGCTGGTGGAAAGCGTGTTCGCCATGGGCGGCCTGGGCGATCTGCTCATCAAGGGCATCAAGGCCGCCGACTACCCCGTGGTGCAGGGCGTGACCTTGCTCATGGTGTTCGTGTTCCTATGTATCAATCTGGTGGTGGACATCCTCTACGCTGTCCTGGACCCCAGAATCCGCGTGAAATAAGGAGGGCAAAGTATGTTCAGTGCATTCATTGGGCACGGCCCTCTGTATCGATCCAAAAAGCACAAAAACGTGGGCAGATTGTTCACTCCGGTGGTCACGGTGGCCTTTATCCTGCTGGTGGCCATTCTGTTGGTGTGTATTTTAGCCCCCGTCATTGCACCCTATGACCCCAACGCCCAGGACCTGACTCAGGTCCTGGCCAAGCCCTCGGCGGCCCACTGGCTGGGCTGTGACCAGACGGGCCGTGATATCTTCTCCCGTATCATCTACGGCGGACGGACGGCGCTGGTGAGCGCGGTGATGGTCGTGGTCATCTCTGTCGTCATCGGCATCCCCCTGGGCCTGGTTTCCGGCTACAAGGGCGGGCTGGCCGACACCATCATCATGCGGTGCTGCGATATTCTGCTGTCCTTCCCGTCTTTGCTGCTGGCCTTCGTGCTGGTGGCCGGTCTGGGGCGGAATACGTTCAACGCGGTGCTGGCTTTGGGGATCGTGTATGTCCCCATGCTCACGCGCTTGACCCGGTCGCTGACCATGGTGGAGAAAAACAAGGTCTATGTCTCAGCCTGCGTGTCGCTGGGGTATTCTGACACCCGCATTTTGTATCGGCACATCCTGCCCAACTGCATTTCGACGATTCTGGTTCAGCTGACTCTGGACGTGGCCTACGCCATTTTGGATCTGGCCTCCCTGTCCTTCCTGGGTCTGGGCACTCTGCCGCCTCAGGCCGACTGGGGCGCGATGCTGGACGAGGGCCGCTCCGTGCTGCTGATGAGCCCCGTGCAGTCCCTCTCTGCCGGTATCGTGATTGTCATCGTGGTCGTCTCCCTAAACATCTTCAGCGACGGCCTGCACCAATACCTGGATCAGGCGCAGACAGCCCTGCCCAGCTTCCGCAAATACGAAAAGAAATTCTTGAAGAAGAAGGGGGGCGCGGCCGATGGCAAACCTGCTTGAGATCAAGAACCTGACCGTAGAGCTCATGTCTCACCGGGGCATCGTCTACGCCCTGTCCGGCGTCGATCTGGCTGTGCGGCCCGGTGAAATCCACGGTGTCGTAGGCGAGTCCGGCTGCGGCAAGTCCATGACGGCCAAGTCTATCCTGCGCTTACATAACCCCCAGCGCAGCCGGATGCGGGGGAGCATCCGGTTTGAGGGCAAGGAGCTGCTCACCCTCTCCAACCGGGAGATCGAAAAGATGCGGGGGACCGACATCTCCATGATCTTCCAGGACCCTATGACCTCCCTCAACCCCCTCATGACCATCGGCGGCCAGATCGCGGACATGTACCGCTTCCACACCGGGGCCGGCAAGAAAGAGTCCATGGAAAAGGCCCAGGAGATGCTGGCCAAGGTCGGCATCGAGCCGGCAGAAAAGCGATCCCGTCAGTATCCCTTTGAGCTCTCCGGCGGGATGCAGCAGCGGGTGATGATCGCCATGGCCATCGCCTGCGCGCCCAAGCTGCTCATTGCCGACGAGCCGACGACGGCGCTGGACGTGACCATTCAGGCCCAAATCTTGGAGCTGCTCCAGCAGCTTTCCCAGGACATGGGCATGAGCATTCTGCTCATCACCCACAACTTCGGCGTGGTGGCCGAGACGTGCCAGCGCACCTCTGTTATGTACGCGGGCAAGGTCGTCGAGACGGGGGAGACAAGAGAGCTGCTCCGCAACGCCCGCCACCCCTACAGCCGCGCCCTCATCCGCTCCATCCCCGGCGGCGGAGCCAGAGGGAGCCGGTTGGAGACGATTCCAGGCAGCCCTCCGGCGCTGTTCGAGCCGCCTGGCTCCTGCATGTTCGCCCCCCGGTGTCCCTATGCCGACGACGCTTGCCGGGCGGGATATCCCGCCATGACCGACTGCGGCGGCGGGCATCTGACGGCCTGCTTCAAGCCCCTGACCGAGGAGGTGGACGCCCATGTCTGAACCTGTCATTCGCACCGAGGGCTTGGTGAAGGAGTTCCCTGTGACCTCCAAAAAGCTGGGCGAACCGAGAAAAGTTCTACACGCTGTGACCAACGTGAGCCTGTCTGTCCCCAAGGGCGGCATCTTCGGCATTGTGGGGGAGTCCGGCTGCGGCAAGTCTACCCTGGGCCGGTGCCTGCTCCGGTTGGAGACGATCACCAAAGGCTCGGTCTTCTTCCAGGGCCAGGACATCACGAATCTCTCCGGCAAGGATCTGCTGCCTCTGCGGAAAAACATGCAGATGATCTTCCAGAACCCCTACGGGTCTTTTGACCCCAAGCAGAAGATCGGCGCTGCCCTGACCGAGGTCGCCGCCGTTCACAAGATGGATGCGGCCCAGGCCCAGGAGAAAATCCATACGCTTCTGGAGCAGATCAACCTGCCCCAGGACGCGCTAAACCGTATCCCCAGCGAGATGTCCGGCGGCCAGCTCCAGCGCTTGGCCATTGCCCGCGCCCTGCTCCTAGACCCGGCCTTCATCGTGGCCGACGAGCCGGTCTCTGCCCTGGACGTGTCCGTGCAGGCGCAAATTTTGAACCTGCTCATGGACCTGCGGGAGACGTTCTCCCTGACCATGCTGTTTATCTCCCATGAGATGACGGTGGTGCGGCATCTGTGCGACCAGGTGGCCGTCATGTATCTGGGGACCGTGGTCGAGCAGGCGGAGTCGGAGGAGCTCTTCCGGAACCTGCTCCACCCCTACACCCAGAGCCTCATGTCCGCCATCCCGACGCTGGACCCGGACCACAAGAAGCAGCGCATCGTGCTGCAAGGCGATATCCCCAGTGCCATCGACCTGCCCAAGGGCTGTCCCTTCGCCGACCGGTGCCCCCAGTGCCAGGCCCAGTGTAAGGAGAGCCGTCCCGAACTGCGGGACGTGGGCGGCGGGCATCTGGTGGCCTGCCATCTGGTGTGATTTTTCGTGATGCTCGTTCGTACCGGGCCGTTTCCTCAGTTTCCTGCTGGCGGCCCGACGAAATAGAAACCCCAAAACTTTTTGAACGGAGGAAATGACATGAACCGATTCTCTCGACTGCTTGCCCTGCTCATGAGTCTCTGCCTCATGGTCTCCCTGCTGGCTTCCTGCGGCGGCGGGACCACCGACAGCGGCGACGGCAGCACGGCTGACGCGGGCAAGGACACCTTCAACATCGCGCTGGACAGCGACATCGTGAAGCTGGACCCTGCCTTTGCCTATGACTTCACCACCAACCCCGTGGTCAACCAGATCACCCAGGGTCTGCTGACCTTTGACGAGGACAACCAGCTCCAGCCCCTGCTGGCCTCCAGCTGGGAGCAGAAGGACGACGTGACCTACGTCTATCAGATCCGCGACGACGTGACCTTCTCTGACGGCACCGCCATGACCATGGACGACGTAATCTATTCCATGGAGCGCATCAAGAACCCCGACACGGCCTCTTACCTCTCCTCAATGTACGACAACGTGGCATCCATTGAGCAGACCGGCGACTGGGAGCTGACCGTCACCCTGTCCACTCCCGACGCCACTTGGCAGTATGTTCCCGCCACCAGCGCCGGCCATGTTATCAGCAAGGCCTATGCTGAGCAGGTAGGCGACAAGCTGGGTACCCCCGAGGGCGGCCTGGTGGGTACCGGCCCCTACAAGTACGTCAGCTGGCAGAACGGCAGCAGCGTGCAGCTGACCCGCAACGAGAACTACTGGAACAAGGATGACGCAGGCTACTATGAGAACCTGAACTTCAAGATCATCACCGAGGACACCACCCGTGTCACCGCTTTGCAGACCGGTGACGTGGACTGCACCGTGGCACCTCCCGAGAGTATGCTGGACGTGATGGCTGCCGATGATAACCTGACCCTGACTTCTTCTTCTGGTTTCGGTGTGACCTACCTGGCGTTTAACACCCAGAAGGAACCCTTTAACAACGTGAAGGTCCGTCAGGCCATCTATGATGCCATCGACCTGGACACCATCCAGAGCAGTCTCATCAAGAATGCGGGCGAGGCATCCACCGCCCTGCCTTCTTCTTCCGCCCTGTTCAGCATTGAGACCGACCGTTGGAACGACTATTTGAGCAAGGCGCCCAAGCATACCTATGACGTGGAGGCTGCGAAAACCCTGCTGGCTGAGGCTGGTTACCCCGACGGCTTCAGCTGCTCTCTGATGATCAGTGACAATTCTCTGCGCAATTCCATCGCCCTGGCCATTCAGGAGCAGCTGGCTCAGATCGGCATTACTGTGACGATCAACAAGGTCTCCACCGACGAGCACACCGCCTACCAGTTCGGCCAGAAGCTGGATAGCAATGGCCTGCGTGACTACGACATGATCATGGCTGGCTGGGAGGCCGACTATCCCGATCCCTCCGGCAACCTGAAGCCCCTGTATCAGGGCGGCAACAGTGCCAACGCCGCTGCCTACCAGAACGATGAGGTGGACAAGCTGATTGACGACCAGACCCAGAGCAGCGATCCCACGCAGCGCAACGACGACCTGTTCCAGACTCTCGACATCGTCATCCAGGATGTCCCCTATGTCTTCCTGTACTATCCTGTGAAGAATATCGCCATGAACAAGGCTTACACTGGTGTGACGATGAATGCTTCCTGGATCTGGAACATCCACTTCCAGGACGTCCATCCTGTCAGCGAGGGATAACTTCCCTCTGCCTGGGAGAACTCTATATACCACTACCCAGCGGCCCCCGGTCTGAGACTGGGGGCCGCTGTTTTTTGCAGAAAGCATGAAAAGGAGAGTGACACACGATGGATACTGTTTTTTACAACGGCGTCATCCACACCATGGCTGGGCGTACCGTCTCGGCCCTGGCCGTGCAGAACGGCCGCATCGCCCTGGCGGGCAGCGACGAGGCGGCCCTGGCCCTGGCCGACGCGCACACGAAAAAAATCGACCTGGGCGGCCGCTGCGTTCTGCCCGGCTTTACCGACAGCCACATGCATATCTTACAGCGCGGTATGGTCTGCCACCGGCTGGACCTGCGGGGCGTGACCTCCCTTCAGGAAATCATCGACCGGGGGCAGGATTATGTCAAGCACGCCGACTTAGCCCCCGGCGAGTGGATCATCGGCTATGGCTTTGACCACAACATCTTCGATCCCCCCACCCTGCCAGACGGGGCCACGGCGGAGGCCATTTCCTCCGACCTGCCGGTGATCCTGGACCGGGTCTGCGGCCATATCGGGGCCGCCAACCGGAAAGCCTTCCAGCTGGCAGGCTATGACGAGAACACCGTCATCCCCGGCGGTGAGCTGGACAAGGACGAGCACGGCCACCTCAACGGCATCATCCGAGAGGCCGCCCTGGACCAGATCAAGCGATGCAGCCCCCGCCAGACCAAGGAGCAGGTCATCGCCCGCATCCAGGAAATTGGAACCCAAATGTCCGCCGCCGGTCTGACCAGCATCCACAGCGACGACGTGGGCATGGAGGGGACCGAGTGGCCCATCCTGAAGGAAGCCTTTGCCGCTATGGAAGCGGAGAACAGCTGCCCCGTCCGCCTCTGGGAGGAGTGGGAAGCCCCCCGCCCGGCGGATCTTCAATGGATCCTGACCCAGCCGTTACGCTCCGGCCAGGGGAGCGACTGGCTGAAGGTCGGCAACATCAAGCTCATCGCCGACGGCAGCTTAGGCGCCCGCACCGCCTATCTGCGGGAGGATTACAGCGACGACCCCGGCAACCGCGGCATCGCCGTCTACACCCAGGAGGCCATGGACGAAATGGTGGCCCTCTGCCACGCCGCCGGGCTGCAAGTGGCCTGCCACGCCATTGGCGACGGGGCCTGTGAGGAGTTCGTGAACGCGGTCGAAAAAGCCATGACCAGCGACCCGAAGCCCCTCTGCCACCGGGTGGTCCACTGCCAGTTCGGGGACGAAGCCCTCTACCGCCGCATGGCCGCCCTGGGCATGGGCGCGGATATCCAGCCCGCCTTTGTCCCCTCGGACGCCCCCCTGACCCCCTCCCGCGCCGGGGCGGAGCGCACCAAGACCTCTTACGCCTGGAAGACCCTGCTGGACCTGGGCGTGGTTCTGGGCGGCGGGTCCGACACCCCGGTAGAGGATTTCTCCCCCCTCTGGGGCATCCACTGCGCCGTGAACCGCCCAGCCAGCCACACCGACCCCACCCCCTTCCTGCCGGAGCAGGCCCTCACTGTGGAGGAAGCCGTCGCCCTCTACACCACCGGCCCGGCCCGCCTGGTCGGGGCCCAGCAGGACCTGGGCACCCTGGAAGCCGGGAAGTGGGCGGACCTGGTCGTTTTAGAGCAGGATATCTTCACCGTGCCCAAGGAGACCATCAAAGATATCCCCGTAGCCCTGACCGTGGTCGGCGGCCGCGTGAGCTTCGCGAGGGAAGCGTTCGCCTAATGATCAGATAGCGAAAAACCGCTCTCAACGTATGATCTACGCTGGGAGCGGTTTCGTTTTAGAGAATGGTGTTATTCTAGTAGGTCTGCATGACTACCTGTGCGGGACGCAGTCAAAATCAAGTTCCCGTGGTCGATCGTGTAAATCAACAGCCAATCCGGTCGGATGTGACATTCCCGGAAACCAAGGTAGTTTCCAGTGAGTGCGTGGTCCCGGTACTTGGCCTCCAACGGACGTTCCTCCAATAGAGT
>CAVCXN010000154.1:0-9593 GCA_963606215.1 uncultured Mycoplasmatota bacterium
CCACCCGGGCAACGGTCAGGCTGATGCCGTCGATGGTGATGGAGCCCTTCTCCACCACATATTTGAGAACCTCCGGCCCGGCGGCGATGGTGTACCAGATGGCGTTGTCATCCTTTTCGATGCGCTGGACGGTGCCGACCCCGTCCACATGCCCAGCCACGATGTGGCCTCCGAAGCGGCCGTTGGCGGCCATGGCCCGCTCCAGATTGACCCGGTGCCCTGGGCGGAGGGAGGCCAGGGAGGAACGGTTCAGCGTCTCATGCATCACGTCGGCGGTGAAGCCGGTGGGGGAGAAAGAGGTGGCGGTGAGGCAGACGCCGTTGACGGCGATGCTGTCGCCCAGATGAATGTCCTCCAGCACGACCTTGGCCTGAATTTCCAGGATCGCGCTGTGAGCGCCTTTGCGGATGGACTTGAGTACGCCCATTTCTTCCACGATGCCGGTAAACATTTAGGGTGTCACCTCGCTTTCAATCAAAATGTCCTGCCCGAGACGGGTGAGGACGGGGGAGTTGAGTTTCAAGGCTTGGTCGGGGTGGGCAAAGCCCTGGCCCCCGACGGGGGACTTGGCGGTGGCCCCGCCCAGAATTTTCGGGGCGATGTACGCCTGGACTTTGTTCACCAGGCCCGCTTGCACGGCGGCCCAGTGGAGCGTCGCGCCGCCTTCCAGCAGCACACTGTCCACGCCCATCTTGCCCAGCAGGGACAGCAGAGCGTCTAAGTCTACGTGGCCGCTGCTCTCCGGAACGGGGAGAATATTGCACCCAAGGTCCCGATAGGGGGCAAGGCGCAGCTCCTGGGTGACGCAGGTTGCCAGGTAGGTGGGGCCCTCTCTGGCGGTCTGCACGACCTTGGCGGAGAGAGGGGTACGCAGGTGCGAGTCGCAGATGATGCGGAGCGGGTTTCTGCCGCCCTCAATGCGGCAGGTGAGCTGGGGGTCATCGGCGATCACAGTATCGACCCCGACCATGATGGAGCGGAAGCGGTTGCGCTGGGTATGGACGTGGCGGCGGGCTTCCTCGCCGGTGATCCACTGGGAGGCTCCGGTGTAGGCGGCCAGCTTGCCGTCGAGCGTCATGGCGTATTTCAGGACGACGTAGGGGCGGCCTGTCTGGATGTAGTGGAAAAACACATCGTTGAGGGCCTTGCATTCATCTTCCAAGACACCCTCAGTCACGGCGACGCCGTGGCTGCGTAGGATGTCTAAGCCCTTTCCGGCGACCAGTGGGTTGGGGTCGCCGGAGCCGATGACCACGCGGGTGATGCCCGCCTCTAAGATCGCGTCGGTGCAGGGCGGCTGACGGCCATGGTGACAGCAAGGCTCCAACGTGACGTAGATGGTCGCCCCGGCGGGGTCGCCCTGGCAGTGGGCGAGGGCGGCGCGCTCGGCGTGGAGGTCGCCGCATTTGGCGTGGTACCCCTGGCCGATGATCTGACCGTCCTTCACGATGACCGCCCCGACCATGGGGTTGGGGCTGGTCCAGCCCGCGCCCTTGCGGGCCAGGTCGAGGGCCAGGGCCATATACTGTTCGTCTGTTGTTCGTGCTGTCATGGCTGCGCCACCTCCGAGAGAAAAGAAAAAACACGCGCTGGATTTTGACCTCCAGTGCGTGTTTTGAGCGTGTTTCATAAGACCCACAGAGCAGCCTGTCCGGTTTCTATTTGTCCACAAAAAAACTCTGAAATGAAAAATCATCCCAGAGCATCCACGACAAACAGAGGGGACAGCCTTCCCCGTGTTTCGTCACATCTTCTTTCATCCAGACTATACTGTCGGTTTTGGAATCACACCAAATCCTGCCTTGCGGCTCGCGGACTATACCGCCGATCGGGAATTTCACCCTGCCCTGAAGATCGCTGTTCACTTGTCTGCTAACACGTTACTCCCGCAAAGGGGGATTTGTCAAGCCTCTTGTGAGGAAAATCTATGATTTTATCGAAATCACACAAGAGTTAGGGCGCGCTAATTATTGGGATTCGGCGATATGACAACGGAAAAGCAGTATGACCACCAGCCTGATTTCGACGAAAGGAAGAAATTGTAAGCCGTCGCTTTTTTGAAAAAGTTGCGCTGAACCCCTTTGCAAACCGGCCCAGTTATAGTAAAATAACACCAAGAGAATGCCCATTTGCCAAAAGGCACCGGGCGAGGAAGGAGGCCCGCTCCCGCCGGGGCGGGGAGATACCAATGGAAAAACTGAGCTATCAGCGTATCTTATTGAAAATCAGCGGAGAGGGTCTGGCCGGTGCGCCGGGCCGGGGCATCGACTTTGCCTTCGTCCGGGAGGTGGGCCAGGTCATCAAAGCCTGCGTCGCCCAGGGGGTCCAGGTGGGCCTGGTCATCGGCGGCGGCAACTTCTGGCGCGGCGCCAAGGACGGCGGCGGCAACATGGAGCGCACCCGCGCCGACCAGATGGGGATGCTCGCCACCGTCATCAACAGCCTGGCCGTGCAGGATGTTTTGGAGCAGATCGGCCAGCCCGCCCGGGTGCTGACATCCATCCCCATGGGTCCTGTAGGACAGATCACATCCCGCGCCGCCGCTGAGGAGCATTTTGCCGCGGGCCGCGTGGTGATCTTTGCCGGAGGTACCGGCAACCCCTATTTCTCCACCGACACGGCCGCGGTGCTGCGGGCGGCGGAGATCCAGGCCGACATGATCCTGCTGGCCAAAAACATCGACGGCGTCTACAGCGCCGACCCCAAAAAGGACCCCAACGCCGTCAAGTATGATTCTATCACCTATGACCAGGTTTTGGCGGACCATTTGCAGGTGATGGACCTGACCGCGACATCCCTGGCCCTGGAGCATCACATCCCCGTGATGATCTTTGCCCTGGCCGACCCCCAGAACATCCAGCGGGCTGTGATGGGAGAGAAGATCGGCACCATTGTTGAGGAGGAGAGAAAATGATCAAAGAAATGTATCAGGACTATGAAAGCAAAATGAAGAAGACCGTGGAGGTCGTCATCAGCGACTTCGGCGGCGTCCGCGCCGGCCGCGCCAACGCCTCTGTGCTGGATAAAATTTCCGTGGAGTATTATGGCACCGAGACGCCCATCAACCAGGTGGCTTCCATCTCCGCCCCCGACCCCCGCACCCTGGTCATCCAGCCCTGGGACGGCACCCTGCTCAAGGGCATTGAGAAGGCGCTTCTGACCTCCGAGCTGGGCATCAACCCCCAGAATGACGGCAAGGTCATCCGCCTGGTCTTCCCCCAGCTGACGGAGGAGCGACGGAAAGAGCTGACCAAGCAGGTCAAGAAGTACGGCGAGAACGGCAAGGTCGCCATCCGCAACATCCGCCGGGACGCCATGGAAAAGTTCAAGGCGCTCAAGAAGAAGTCCGAGATCACCGAGGACGACCTGAAAGAGTGCGAGGAAACCATGCAGAAGATGACCGACAAGCGCTGCAAGGAGATCGACGAGCTGACCGCCAAGAAGGAAGCCGAACTGATGGCCGTGTAAGCCCCGGCTTGTGCAGCGAGAAAAATGAAAGTATGAACAAAGAATCATAAGTTATGGCATTTTGGAATCGAAAAAAGACGGACTCGCAGCCGGGGACAGGGGAGGGGCTGGACCTCTCCCGCCTGCCCCGGCATGTGGGCATTATCATGGACGGCAATGGCCGCTGGGCCAAAAAGCGGGGCCTGCCCCGCACGGCTGGTCACGCAGCTGGGGCCGAGAGCTTCCGCACCATCGCCTATTACTGCAAGGACCTGGGCATTCCCTATCTTACGGTCTACGCCTTCTCTACGGAGAACTGGAGGCGGCCGATGGAGGAAGTTTCCGCCATTATGGACCTCTTACAGAAATATCTGCTGGAGGCTTTGGAGAAAATGGAACGGGACGGCTTTCGCGTCCACTTCTTCGGCGATTTAGAGGGCCTGCCCCCCAAGCTGCGGGACCTCTGCCTGCGGACGCTGGAGGAGGGCGACGCCCTGGACGGCACCCGCTTTCAGGTCAACGTCTGTCTGAACTACGGTGGCCGGGATGAAATTCTCCGGGCGGCCCGGGCTTGGGCGGCGGACGTGCAGGCGGGCCGACAGACTCCGGAAGCGCTGACGGACGAAGTCTTCTCCCGCTATCTGGACAGCCGGGGCGTGCCGGATCCGGACCTCATCATCCGGCCCAGCGGCGAGCTTCGCCTGTCCAACTTCCTGCCGTGGCAGTCGGCCTACGCGGAGTTTTATTTTACCGATGTGCTGTGGCCCGATTTCGGTCCCGCCGTGCTGGACCAGGCCCTGATGGACTATCAGCGGCGTCAGCGCAGATTTGGAGGCGTGTAAACCGTGAAAAACCGTATCCTCGTGGCCTGTGTGGGCGTGCCCATCATTCTGGTGGTGCTGTTCGTCCTGCCGGCTCCTGTCACCCCGGCGCTCATCGCTGTGCTGTCTGCCGTCGGCACCTATGAGGCCCTCCATGCCATCGGCATGAATCACCCCCGCATTTCCCTGTACACCGCCATCATCGCCCTGGCCATTCCCTTCTGGGTTTACTTTGGAGAACCCCGGCGGATCGGCCTGCTGGTGCTTCTCCTCTACCTGGTGGCGGTGTTCGCCGAGGCGTTTGCCAGCCATCTGAAGGTCAAGATCGACAAGGTGGGCGCGGGCTTTTTCTTCGCTTTCGTCATCTCCTACTGCCTCTCCTCCGTGGTGCGGGTGGGGGCCTTGGAGCTGCGGACGAGCTATATCTTTCTGCCCATCCTGATCCCCTTTGTGGTGGACGCAGGCGCGATGATTTCCGGCATGTTTTTGGGCAAGCACAAGATGGTGCCCCATCTCTCCCCCAAGAAGACCTGGGAGGGGTCCATCGGCGGCATCGTCACCGGCGTGGTCATCGCCATCGTCTATGGCATCGTCTTCCACTTCATCACAAAGGTGGAGGTCAACTACTACTTCCTGGCCGTGTACGGCATTTTGGGCGGCGTCATCACCGAGGTGGGCGACCTGGCCTTTTCCTACGTCAAGCGCAACCGGAAGATCAAGGACTTCGGCCACATCTTCCCCGGCCACGGCGGTGTGCTGGACCGCTTCGACAGCGTGATCTTCTGCGCTCCGCTCATTGAGCTGCTCATCGGCTGGCTGCCCGCCTTCAAGTGAGGTTTTATCGGATGAATACGAGAACTCTGTCTGTGCTGGGGTCCACCGGCTCCATCGGAACACAGACCTTAGAGGTGGCCGCATCCTGCGGCCACCGGGTGGCGGCCCTCACCGCCCACCACAACATCGACCTGCTGGAACAGCAGGCCCGAGCCTTTCACCCCATCCTGGCAGCGGCTGCGGACCCCACCGCCGCCGCTGCTTTGGCATCCCGGCTTTCTGACACGGACATTCAGGTTCTGGGCGGGGAGGAGGGCATCTCAACCGCCGCCGCCCTGCCCCAGGCAGACACGGCGGTGACAGCCCTGGTCGGCATCGCGGGCCTGGCGCCTACCCTGGCCGCCATCGACAGCGGCAAGCGCATCGCCCTGGCGAACAAGGAGACGCTGGTCTGCGCCGGCCCCTTGGTCATGGCCCGGGCGAAAGAAAAGGGGGCGGAGATCGTGCCGGTGGATTCCGAGCACTCCGCCATTTTCCAGAGCTTGCAGGGGAGCCACCACAAGGAGCTGAAACGCATCCTGCTCACAGCCTCCGGCGGCCCCTTCTTCGGCAAGACCAGGGAGGAGCTGGCACAAGTGACCCCGGCCAATGCCCTCAAGCACCCCAACTGGTCCATGGGCGCGAAAGTCACCATTGACTCGGCGACTCTGATGAACAAGGGATTGGAACTCTTAGAGGCCATGTCCCTCTTTTCCGTGCCCCCGGAGCAGATCACCATTCTGGTCCACCGGGAGAGCATAGTCCACTCCGCCGTGGAATACTGTGACAACAGCGTGATCGCCCAGCTGGGCGCGCCGGATATGCGCCTGCCCATCCAGTACGCTCTGTCCTGGCCGGACCGGGTGCCGGGGCCTGCTGACACGCTGGACCTCTTCACCGCCGGGCACCTGACCTTTGCCAAACCGGACTTAGAGACGTTCCGGTGTTTGGCTCTCGCCATCCGCGCGGCGAAGGAGGGCGGCACGGCCCCGGCCATTTTGAACGGGGCCAATGAGGTTGCCGTGGCCCGCTTCCTGGCGGGGGACATCGGCTTTTTGGACATTGCCCGCGTGGTGGAATACGCGTTGGATGCCGTGCCCCGCGCGCCCTTAACCCTGGAAGCTGTCCTTGCAGCAGACCAGGCCGCCCGCGCTGCGGCGGAGGAAGCCTGCCGATAAACCGAGACACGGAAAACGAGGTGTTGTTTTGCTCTATATCATCGTTGGGATCCTGCTCTTCGGACTGCTCATCGCCGTCCACGAGTGGGGCCATTTCATCACCGCCAAGCTCTTGGGGGTCAAGGTCAATGAGCTTGCCATCGGCATGGGGCCTGCCCTCGTGTCCTTTCAGCGGGGGGAGACGCAGTATTCCCTTCGTCTGCTCCCCGTGGGCGGCTACTGCGCCATGGAGGGCGAGGACGAGGAAAACGACGACCCCCGTGCCTTCTCCAGCAAGGCCCCCTGGCGGCGGCTCATCATTTTGGCGGCGGGGTCGTTTATGAACTTCGTGGCGGGCTTTGTGCTGGTTGCCCTGCTGTTTACGGCGGCGGGGAGCTATGCCGTGCCCGTCATTCGGGAGTTTGCCGACGGCTTCTCCTGTTCCGGAACGGACGGCCTGCAAGTGGGGGACCGTATCCTTTCCATCAACGGCCATAAAATTTCCGTTTATCAGGACGTATCGACCCAGCTGGCTTCCGCCAGCGGGGAGACGATGGATCTCGTCGTGAAGCGGGACGGGGAGACTGTTGCGCTCAATGCCCTGCCCCTGACGCCGAAGGAGTACACGGTGGACGGCCAGACCGTGACCATGTACGGCATTTACTTTGATAAAGAACAGGCGACCTTCTCCGGCGTGCTGGCCCAGAGCTGGAAGACCTGCGGCTATTTTGCCCGGGCGGTCTGGTCGGGTCTGGCCATGCTGGTGACGGGGCAGGTGGGCCTGCACGATATGTCGGGTCCCGTGGGCATCGTCTCCTATCTGGGTCAGGCGGGGAGCCAGGGCGGGAGTTTCGCCGCCGGGATGCAGAACGTGTGTTATATCATCGCGCTCATCGCCGTGAACCTGGCGATCATGAACCTCCTGCCCCTGCCTGCGCTGGACGGCGGGCGCATCTTCCTGCTGATTGTGGGCGAGGTGTGGCACCTGCTTTCGGGCCGGAGACTGGACCCGAAGTATGAGGCTTGGATCCACGGGGCAGGTTTTGCCCTGCTGCTTTTGCTGATGGTCGTGGTGACGTTCAGCGATATTTGGAAGTTGGTGACGTAAGACATGACGAAACAGATTTTAGTCGGGGGCGTGCCCGTGGGCGGCGGCACTCCCGTGACCATCCAATCCATGACGAATACCCCCACCAGCGACGTAGAGGCGACCGTGGCTCAAATTCGCCGCTTGGCGGCGGCAGGGTGCCAGATCGTCCGGGTGGCTGTGCCGGATATGGCGGCGGCCAAGGCTGTGTGGGCCATCAAGGAACAGATCGACTTGCCCCTGGTGGTGGATATCCATTTTGACTATCGCCTGGCCCTGGAGTGCATCGAGGCCGGAGCGGACAAAGTGCGCATCAACCCCGGCAACATCGGCGGGGAGGACCGGGTGAAAGCCGTGGCCGTGGCCTGCGCCCGGAAAAATATCCCCATCCGCATCGGGGTCAACGGCGGGTCCTTGGAAAAGCCGCTGCTGGCGAAATACGGCGGCGTGACGCCGCAGGCGTTGGTGGATTCTGCCTTTGGGCACATCGCCCTGCTCAACCGCTATGACTTTGACGATATCTGCGTCTCCCTGAAATCCTCTTCGGTGCCCATTGCGATGCAGGCGTACCAGCTCATGCACGAGCAGTCCCACTACCCCCTGCACCTGGGCGTGACCGAGGCGGGGACCACCCACATGGGAACGCTGAAATCCGCCGCGGGCATCGGCGGCCTGCTGGCCCTGGGCATCGGGGATACGTTACGGGTGACGCTGACGGCAGACCCCGTGGAGGAAATCTACGCCGCCCGGGACATTTTGAAGGCCATCGGCCTGCGGAAAGAGGGGCCTGATCTGGTGGCCTGCCCCACCTGTGGGCGGACGAAGATCGACCTCATCCCCCTGGCCCAGGCGGTAGAGGAGCGGCTGAAGGACGTGACAAAGCCCATTACCGTGGCGGTCATGGGCTGCCCCGTCAACGGTCCCGGCGAGGCGTCCGCCGCCGACGTGGGCATTGCCGGGGGAAACGGGAAGGGGCTGCTCTTCCGCCACGGAAAGGTGATCAAGCAGGTGCCTCAGGAGGACTTGCTGGATGAACTCATGGCGCTCATCGAGGAGCTGCCCTGACCCGGTACATCTAAGAGAAAGGAACCTGATATGCCAGAAAAGAACCTGCCTTTTTTTGAGATGTTTGCGTTATATACCCCGGACGCGGCCCTGGCCGCCCGGGTGAAGGATTGGCTCGTCACCGGGGCCGTCATGGACCGGAAGGCCCGGACCATTGAGGTCCAACTCTTGTGCCGGACCATGCCGGACCCGGCGCTTTTGGCCCGCCTGAGCGGGGAAGTGGCCCAGGCGTATGGCCTGGCGGGGGTGGTGTTTCAGCCCGCTTGTCCCCAGCCTGTGGAAGAGATTGTCCCGCCGCCGGATGACGCTGATGTTCCTCCGCCTGCGGAGGAAGAAGCGCCCCCGGAGCCTCCTGTCAGCGACCAGGAGCGCCTATTCCAGCAGACCGAGGCCCTGCGCCAGAAGGCCATGAAAGAGGCGATGCAGGCCCACGCCAAGGAGCGGGGCTTTTCCTCCAAGCGCATTTATGGCACCCATAAGATTCGCAAGGTCCCCGTGCCCATGAACACGCTGGAGCTGGATATGGGTATCGTAACGGTGGAGGGCAACGTCTTCGCCGTGGAGCACCGGGAGCTGAAAAAGCGCAGCGCCTGGGTCATCAGCTTTGACATCACGGATTACACCAGCTCCATCCGCGTGAGCAAGTTCATGCCGGGGGACGAGGGGATGCCCATTGTCGACGGCGTGAAGACCGGGATGCACCTGAAAATTGCAGGCCGCCTGAACCTGAACCGTTTTGACAACGATATGGTCCTGGAACCCCTGACCATCGAGACGGCGGAAAAGCAGGTCAAGCAGGACAACGCCCCGGAGAAGCGGGTGGAGCTGCACCTACACACCCGCATGTCCGCCATGGATGCCCTGCCCGACACCAAGGACGCAGTCAAGCGGGCCATCGCCTGGGGACACCCGGCCATTGCCATCACGGACCACGGCGTGGCCCAGTCCTTCCCGGATGCCTGGAGCGCGGGCAAGGGCAAGTGCAAGGTCCTGCTGGGTACGGAAGCCTATTACATCAACGACGTGGACGAGCGCTTGACGGTTCGGGGCAGTTTGGACCAGGACTTGGAGGAAGCCATCGTCTGCTTTGACTTGGAGACGACGGGCCTGGACAAGGAAGTGGAGGTCATCACGGAGATCGGCGCGGTCGTCTTGGAACACGGGGAAGTGAAAGAGCGCTTCCAGACCTTCGTGGATCCCAAG
>CAVCXN010000155.1:0-20923 GCA_963606215.1 uncultured Mycoplasmatota bacterium
CTTGTCGGCGCGGAAGCGCTCCTTGCACTCCTTGCAGTCCATCAGGGGGTCAGAGAAGCCTCCCACGTGACCGGAAGCCACCCACACCTGGGGGTTCATCAGGATGGCGGCGTCCAGACCCACGTTGTAGCGGTTTTCCTGGACGAACTTCTTCCACCATGCCTTTTTCACGTTGTTTTTCAGCTCCACACCCAAGGGTCCGTAGTCCCAGGTGTTGGCCAGGCCGCCGTAGATCTCGCTGCCGGGGAAGACGAATCCCCGGCCCTTGCACAGGGCCACAACTTTTTCCATGGTCTTTTCAGAATTGGAAAGCATCTCTTAACTCCTCCTTCGCTGGTATCTTTCTCAGCGATTATTTTCACTCTAAAAATTTGCTCAGGGGGCGGCCAAGCCGCCCACAATAGTTCAATTATAGCGAAAAACCCAGTGCTGTCAAGGGTTTGAGCGCCGGATTTTGGCGGAAACGGGCGGGAAGAATCGGTACTTTTTCCACATCCCTGTGGATTTTCGGCTTCTCCCCTCCCCCACAGAAAACGGCAAGGGCGGCACGTGCCCGTGCCGCCCTTGCAAAAAAGAGGAAACGCTATTTTTGTTCGATCTATAGACTCAGTAACCAAAGCTCCCGAAGGGCCAACCGCTGCTGCCTTGCTGCTGCTGTTGCGACTGCTGTTGCTGCTGCTGGCTCTGCTGGTATTCCTGCTGATACTCCTGTTGAGCTTGGTTCTGTTTTTCTGTTTTTTCGGGGGTGGACTCCTCCAGCGTGACCTCGACGGTCTGGGTCTGGCCGCTGCGGTAGATGGTCAGGGTGACGGTGTCGCCGGGCTGGTAATTGCTGATGGCGGAGGTGAGGTCGCTGGCGGAGGTCACGTCGGTGTCGTCGATCTTGGTGACGATGTCGCCGGCCTGCAAGCCAGCCTTCGCGCCGCACAGGTCAGGGGTGACGACCCGGATGATGGCGCCCTGGGGTACGCCGTAAGAGGTCACGCTCTCGTCCACGTCGGCCACGGAGATGCCCAGGATGGGCTTGCCGGTGACGTAACCGTTCTTCACCAGGTCGGAGACCATGCTGGCCACGTCGTCCATGGGGATGGCGAAGCCCAGGCCCTCCACGGAAGCGGAGGAGGAAGAGCTGCCGGAGGAATACTTGGCGGAGACGATGCCGATGACCTCACCGTGGCTGTTGAACAGCGGGCCGCCGGAGTTGCCGGAGTTGATGGCGCAGTCGGTCTGGATCATGTTCATCTGGCGGCCGTCACTCATGGTGATGGTCCGATCCAGGGCGGAGATGATGCCGGTGCTCTCGGAGAAGGTCAGCTCACCCAGGGGGTTGCCGATGGTCGTGACCTGCTCGCCGACGAGCATATCACTGGACTTGCCGATGACCACAGGGGTCAGGCCGGTGGCGTCCACCTTGATGACGGCGATGTCGTTCTTCTCTTCGCCGCCGACGTAAGTGGCGGTGTATTCCTTGCCGTCTTCAAACGTGACCTTAATGGAGTTGGCCCCGTCGATGACGTGGTAGTTGGTGAGGATGTAGCCGTCTTCGGTGATAACGAAGCCGGAACCGGCGGCGGCGCCGGTGACGGTCTGGCCGAAGATATTGGTGCTGACGATATCAACGGTGATACCGACGCAGGAGTTCACATACTTGGCGTAGATTTCTGCCGTGGTCAGCTCTTTCGAGGTATCCACCGCCGTGGTGTCTACCTGCGTGGGCGTCCGGTCGCCGGTATAAATGGTCGTCTCATTCCCGCCGGAGAGACTGGAATAGATGGGCTGGGCCAGGCCGCCCAGCAGGGCGCACACCAGGCACAGGGCCACGATCTTCACCGCGCCCTTCTGCTTGGGCGTCATGGGCTTGCGGCTGCGTTTATTCTTGTTGTGGTGGTTGGGGTCTTCCCCGTTCATGCTGGGTCCATTGTCCCAGCCGCCGGAGAAGGATGGGTCATTGCCCGGGGAGAAGGGATCGTTGGGGAATCCGCCCGACCCGTTGTTGTTGCCGTAGTAGTCCATGGTGTTTGCCTCCTGTCTATGTGCCCTGTGTTCTGTTTTTGGGAACGGGCTGCCGGGGTTGTTGCCCCGTGTTTTTTTCACTGTGGCTAGTATAGCGGGCATTTATGAAGATTTCGTGAAGTCCAGGTAGAAATTTTTTTAACGTTCTGTCTCCGATTTTTGAACGGGAAGAGTTTTCCACATTTCATTCGAAGTTTGTGGATAAACATCGTGGCTTCCGCTTCCAAAAAGGGCGCAAAAAAACCGCTTGACCCAAGTCAAACGGTTTTGTTTGCGTCCTAGCAATGAAATTACTGAGGAATCTTGTTCAGGCGCAGAGTCATCTTGCTCTTGCGGTTGGCTGCGGTGTTCTTGTGCATCAGACCACGAGCGGCAGCCTGATCAACAGCCTTGACAGCTTCCTTGTATCTCTTATCGGCCTCGCTGCGGTTGCCTTCGATGATAGCAGCATCAAAATACTTCAGCTGAGTCTTCAGTGCGGACTTTGCGGCCTTGTTTCTTGCGGCCTTTGTCTGATTGACCAGAACACGCTTCTTTGCAGACTTGATATTCGGCAAACCAAACACCTCCTCCGATGGGTAAAATTTCGTCACAAAAGTTCTGTGCGAGAATGTATTCTAGCATAACTTCCCTCATTTTGCAAGCCCTTTTCGGAAAAAATTAAATTTTTTGCATAAGGGACGGGAAATTGCTAAACCTAGTAAAAAGCATCCCACTCCGCCACCATATCTTGTGGTCCGACAGAAAGGAGCCGCCTGTGTATTCCAACCGAACCAGCGATCTGGCCCTGGAAGCCAAGGAGCTTTTCGAGTCCTCCGCCGGAAAAACGACCCGGCTGGCCGGCGTGAAAGCCCGGGAGGACAGCATCTTCGGCTATCCCCTCACCCGCGTGGACATCCTGGACAAAACAGGAGCCGAAGCCCTGGGCAAGCCTGTGGGGACCTATCTCACCCTGGAACTTCCAGACCTTCCCCAGGGGCGCGATGAAATTCATCAGGCCGTCCGCGCCGTGGCCGCTTTGCTGAACCAGCTCCCCGGTCTGCCGAAAACCGGCCCGGTCTTCGTCGCGGGTCTGGGCAACCGCCAGATGACCCCCGACGCCCTCGGCCCGAAAACCACAGAGTTTCTCCTCATCACCCGGCATCTTGTGGAAAACTTACCGAAGGAATTCTCCGGCTTCCGCCCGGTCGCGGCCCTGGCCCCCGGCGTCACCGGAAGCACCGGCGTCGAGACCGGCGAACTGCTCACCGGCGTGCTCCAAACCATTCATCCCGCCTGCCTCATCGCCGTCGATGCCCTGGCCGCCCGGCGGCAGGAGCGGGTGTGCCGGACAATCCAAGTCTCCAACACCGGCATCGTCCCCGGCTCCGGGGTGGGCAACGCGCGTATGGCATTGGATGAAGAACATTTGGGCCTGCCCGTGCTGGCCGTCGGGGTGCCGACGGTGGTGGAGGCGGGAACGTTGTGTCTTGATTTGTTGGAAGAGGCCGGGATCTGTAAAGAGGGATTGGAACCCTCGCGACTGACCGGGCAGGGTTCTTCCTGGTTCGTCACGCCGCGGAACATCGACCAAGAGGTGGATATCCTATCCAAGATATTGGGGTTGGGGATCAGCGCGGCACTGCATGTGGATATTTCCGTGGAAGATGTGGAAAACTTGGTGGGATAAGTCCCCAAACCAAGCGGTACAGAAGCGAAAAGCAGGAAAACGGTACACAAATAAGCTGTTTTGTGTGGATACCGGTCACTTAAACTTCCGGCTCTCTCCCACCGCCAGCTCATCGCAGCGGTTGTTATACACGTTCTCCGCGTGCCCCTTCACCCAGTGGTACGTCAGCTGATGCACATCCACCAAGCGCAAAAGCTGCTCCCAAAGGTCAGGGTTCAGCGCGGGCTTCTTGTCGCTCTTGACCCACCCCCGCTTTTTCCAGCCTCTGGCCCACCCCTTCTCCAAGGCGTCAATGACATACTTAGAGTCGGAGTAGAGGTCCACGGCACAGGGCTCCTTCAGCATGGACAGCGCGGCAATCACCGCCGTCAGCTCCATGCGGTTGTTGGTGGTGGAGGGTTCTCCGCCGGAAATTTCTTTTTTATGCTGGCCGTACAGCAGCACCGCGCCCCAGCCCCCGGGCCCGGGGTTGCCGGAGCAGGCGCCGTCGGTGTAGATGCTGACCTGCTTCACGGCGTCTCCTCTTGGGGGGCGGCAGGCGTTTCTGCCTCAGCGGGTGCTTCCGCCGGAGCTTCCTCGCCTTCGGGGGCCACTTCGGTCTGGTTTTTGTCCTCTTCCTGAGGCACGCGGGCCAGGGAGATGACTTTCGTCCCCTCAGAGACACGCATCACGCGGACGCCCTGGGCCGTGCGGCTGTAGACGTTGACATCGGCGGCGGCCATGCGGATGATGGTGCCGTCGTCGGAGATGATGAGGATATCATCGTCCTCCTGCACGACCTTCACCCCGGCAGCCTTGCCGGTCTTTTCGGTGATCTGATAGCCCTTCAAGCCAAAGCCGCCGCGGTGCTGCGGCTCGCCGCCGGAGCGGATGTACTCCTCGATGGGGGTGCGCTTGCCGTAGCCATTCTCGGTGATGGCCAGGAGCATGGTGCCAAGCTCCGCCAAGGCCCCGCCGATGACGTAATCCCCTGCCCGGAGCTTGATGCCACGCACGCCCATGGCCGTCCGGCCCATGGGACGCACGTCGCTCTCCCGGAAGCAGATGGCCTGCCCGTCGTGGGTGGCAATCAAAATATTGGCCTGGCCGTCGGTTTCCAGCACGGTAATGAGCTCGTCCCCTTCGTCCAGGGTCAGGACCCGCAGGCCCACGGCCCGGATGTTCCGGAAGGCGGATTTCTCCGTGCGCTTGACGGTGCCGTTCTTCGTGACCATGAAGAGATAGCCGTTCTCGTCGTAGTCCCGGCCATGGATCATGGTGGTCACTTTTTCGCCCGGCTCGAACTGGAAGATGTTGTTCAGGTGGGTGCCCTTGGCCGTGCGGCTGGCTTCGGGGATCTGATAGCCCTTCTTCCTGTAGACCCGGCCGGAGCTGGTGAAGAAGAGGATGTTGTCATGGCTGGACGCGGTAAAGAGGGTGTCCACATAGTCCTCCTCCCGCAGGCTCTGGGCGGAAATGCCCTTGCCGCCCCGCTTCTGGGCGCGGTAGGTGGAGACGGGCATCCGCTTGATGTATCCGGCGGCGGTGAGGGTAAAGACGCACGTCTCCTCCTCGATGAGGTCCTCGATGTCGATCTCATCCACCACGTCCTGAATTTCGGTCAGACGGTCGTCGCCGTACTTATCCCGGATTTCCAGCAGCTCCTTCTTCATCTCGCCCAGCAGCATCTCCCGGTTGGAGAGCAGCTCTTCGAACCAGGCGATCTTTTTCTCCAATTCGTTGTACTCGTTCTGGAGCTTCTCGCGGTTGAGGCCCTGGAGGGCAATGAGGCGCATGTCGCAGATGGCCTGGGCCTGGACCTCGTCCAGGTCAAACCGGTTCATCAGGTTCTCCCGGGCGTTATCATAGCTGGACCGGATGATTTTGATGACTTCGTCGATGTTGTCCTGGGCGATGAGCAGACCCTCCAGCAGGTGGGCGCGCTCCTCGGCCTTGCGCTTGTCGAACTGGGTCCGGCGAGTGATGACTTCTTCCTGGAAGGTCAGGTACTCGTCCAGAATGTTCCGCAGGGACAGGACGCGGGGCTGCCGCTGGTTGTCCACCAGGGCCAGCATATTGATGGCGAAGGTCGTCTGTAGCTGAGTTTGGGTGAGCAGGTGGTTCAAGACCACTTGGGGGTTGGCGTCGTGCTTGAGTTCAATGACGATGCGCATGCCGTTGCGGTCGGATTCATCCCGCAGGTCGGAGATGCCCTCCAAGCGCTTTTCCTTCACCTGCTCGGCAATGGCGGCGATGAGCATCCGCTTGTTGACCTGATAGGGCAGCTCGGTGACGATGATGCGGGTCCGGTCGTGGTTGCGGCCGTACTCCTCAAACTCGGTGCGGGCGCGGATGGTCACGCGGCCCCGGCCCGTGGCGTAGGCGGCGCGGATGCCCGCGCGCCCCATGATGATGCCCTTGGTGGGGAAATCGGGGCCCTTGATGTACTGCATGAGGTCGGCCAGGTCCGCCTCGGGGTTTTCCAGCACGCACACGGCAGCGTCGATGACCTCCCGCAGGTTGTGGGGCGGGATATTCGTGGCCATGCCCACGGCGATGCCCGAGGAACCGTTCACCAGCAAATTGGGGAAGCGGGCGGGCAGGACCTTCGGTTCTTTGCGGCTCTCGTCGAAGTTGGGGGACCAATCGACGGTGTCCTTCTCGATGTCAGCCAGCATATCCCCAGCCATTTTTGCCATGCGCGCCTCGGTATAACGGTAGGCGGCGGGGGGGTCGCCGTCCACGGAGCCGAAGTTGCCGTGGCCGTCGATGAGGCGGTACCGCATGGAGAAATCCTGGGCCAGACGGACCAGGGCATCGTAGACCGATGCATCGCCGTGGGGGTGATATTTACCCAGCACGTCGCCCACGCAGGTGGCGGACTTTTTGAAGGGCTTGTCCCAGGTCAGCCCGCTTTCGTACATGGAATATAAGATCCGCCGGTGGACGGGCTTCAGGCCGTCCCGCACGTCCGGCAGGGCACGGCCCACGATGACGGAAACAGCGTAGTCGATATAGCTGTCCTTCATCTCCTTGACCAGCTCGGACTCGACAATGACCTGGTCAGGGAAGGCGATGTCCTCCGGTCGGTAATCTTTGTTCTTTGCCATAGTTTCACTCCTTCTCTGCCACCCAGATCGTGACGCCGTACAAGTTTCACGCAATGCCTTCCCCCAGAGGGAAGGCTGTTTTTTAGATCAGATCGGCCCGTCCTCCCGGGCGCTCTTTCGCAGCAGGCGGATGACGCAGATCACCAGCCCCGCGAAGTAGACATAAAAGACCGTTTCAAACCCCACGAGCAGAAAGTCATACAGCCCATGCAGCACCGCCGGAACCAGAAAAGACCGGCGCAGGGCCGCCCGCATCCGGTGACGCTGGCCGTATTTCTCGGCCCATTTTGCCCGGGAGAGGTAAAAGCCCATCACCACGCCGAACATGGCATGGCCGGGGATGGAAAAGATCGCCCGGACCACCGCCGTGTCGAAGCCGGAGTCCAGCACATACAGCACGTTCTCCACCCCGGCAAAGCCCAGGGAGACGAACACGCCGTAGACGATGCCGTCGAAACGATCGTTGAAATTCGGGTCGTGCCACGTTCGTTTTCGCAGGACCCGGTTCTTGACCCCCTCCTCGATGAACCCCGGCACGACAAAATAGGCCAGGAAGAGGTAGGTGATGGGGTCCCAGGGGAAAAAGTCGATGAACTGGTCGGCTGCCAGCTCCAGGAGGAGGATGGGGAACATCCCCAACAGCCCCCGGAAAAACAGGGACCAGAGCAGACGGGCCGGTTCCTTTTCCAGCTTGTCCATCCGGTACACCACCGCCAGCAGGACCAGCGGCGGGATGAGGGCCGCCGCCACCAAAAACGAAACCGATCCGAGCATCCGCAGCCCCCCTTTTCCCCTAGTTTGTCAGCGGCCTGACTCAAATATCCAGGTTCACAACATACTTGGCGTTTTCTTCGATGAATTCTTTTCGCGGCTCGACCTTTTCGCCCATAAGGATGGTGAAAATCTCGTCGGCCTTCACCGAGTCCTCCAGGGTGATGCGCCGCAGGGTACGGGTGGCGGGGTTCATGGTCGTCTCCCACAGCTCGTGGGGGTCCATCTCACCCAGGCCCTTGAAGCGGCTGATCTCCACCTTGGCGTTGGGGTTGTCCCCGCGCATCTCGGCGGAGACGCGGTCGCGCTCCTCGTCGGAGTAGGCCACCCGCTGCTGCTTGCCCCGGGTGAGCTTAAAGAGCGGGGGCACAGCCGAATACACATAGCCCTGCTCGATGAGCGGCCGCATGAAGCGGAAGAAGAAGGTCAGCAGCAGGGTCCGGATGTGCGCCCCGTCCACGTCGGCATCGGCCATGATTACGATCTTGTGGTAGCGCAGCTTTTCGGGGTTGAATTCGTCCCCGATGCCCGCACCCAGGGCGGTAATGACCGGACTGAGCTTGTCGTTGCCGTAGACCCGGTCGGCCCGGGCCTTTTCCACGTTCAGCATCTTGCCCCACAGGGGAAGAATTGCCTGGAATCGGGCATCCCGGCCCTGGGTGGCAGAGCCGCCGGCGGAATCGCCCTCGACGATGTAGATTTCGGTCAGGGCCGGGTCCCGCTCGTTGCAGTCCCGGAGCTTGTCCGGCATCTGGCCGGATTCCAGCCCGGTCTTCCGGCGGACAGACTCTCTGGCCTTGCGCGCTGCTTCCCGGGCGCGGGAGGCGGTGAGGGCCTTTTCCAGAATGGCCCGGCCAACCGCAGGGTTTTCCTCCAAAAATTCTTCCAGCTTTTCCGAGACCAAGCCGTTGACCAGGGTCCGGATCTCGGAGTTGCCCAGCTTGGCCTTGGTCTGGCCCTCGAACTGGGCTTCCGTCAGCTTTACGGAGATGACGCAGGTCAGACCCTCCCGGCAGTCCTCGCCGGAGACTTTCTCATCGTCCTTGAGGATCTTCATCTTCTTGCCGTAGGTGTTCAGGGCGTTGGTCAGCGCCCGCTTGAACCCCTCCTCGTGCATACCGCCCTCCGGCGTATGGACGTTGTTGGCAAAGGAGACGATGATCTCGTTGTAGCTGTCGTTGTATTGCAGGGAGACTTCTGCCATGGCGTCGTCCTTGGAACCGGCCATGTAGATGACCCCGTCGTGGATGGCGGTCTTATTTCGGTTGAGGTAGGTGACGAACTCCCGGATGCCGCCCTCATAGCACATGGTCTCGGCCTGGGGCTCCTCCCCCCGCCGGTCGGTGATGGTGATGGAGAGGCCGGCGTTTAAAAACGCCTCCTCCCGCATCCGGGTGTGGAGCGTCTCGTAATCATACTCCGTCGTCTCTGTGAACATCTCCGGGTCGGGCTTGAAGACCACTTCGGTGCCGGTCTTGTCCGTCTGACCCACGACTTTCATGGGCTGGGTGACGTGGCCCCGGGCGAACTTCATCTCGTAGATGCTGCCGTCCTTATAGACCCGGACCTCCAGCCATTCGCTCAGGGCGTTGACGACCGACGCGCCCACGCCGTGCAGACCGCCGGAGACCTTATAGCCCCCGCCGCCGAACTTGCCGCCGGCGTGCAGGATGGTGAAGACCACCTCCAGGGCGGGCTTGCCGGTCTGCTTCTGGATATCGACCGGGATGCCGCGGCCGTTGTCCACGACCTTGATGATGTTGCCCGGCTCGATGCTCACCTGGATGTCGGTGCAGTACCCGGCCAGGGCTTCGTCGATGGCGTTGTCCACGATCTCGTAGACCAGGTGGTGCAGGCCGCTGGAGGAGGTGGAGCCGATATACATGCCCGGCCGTTTCCGGACGGCCTCCAATCCCTCCAGGACCTGGATCTCCGAGGCCCCGTATTCATGTTCCACCGCGGTGGTGCTTTTGTTTTCCAACTGATCCATGTTAAACCTCCAAGTTTCGTCACACGGTAAAGCCGCCGGACTCCATGCGCTTGAGCAGAGTGGCCGAGGACAGCTGCGAGAGATACACCGTGGTCGTCCCCGCCCCGTTCCGGCAGAGCAAAAAGGATTTGGGCAGGTCGTCTCCCACCGTCACCACCCGCCCCTCCTGCTGCGCCCGGGTGAGGAGGTCCCGGGTGATGCGGGAAGAGGTCGTGTTGTCCAGGTCGAAGATGCCCACCACGTCCCGCTGGCGGATGACCACGGAGCTGCCTAAATGCAGGTACATCGTTTCCCTCTATTCTATCACGGGGGTCCCGACGAATCGGAACCATTTTTGTCTTGAAAACCAAGGGTTTCCCCCGGTTCTGGGTCATTTACTAACTTTCCCTGGCGGATGTGCAGGGTCTTCCCCTCCGGGAAGCTCCCGTCCGGCGCCTCGCAGCCGGTCAAGATCACCTGGCCGCCGGTGATGCGCCGCAGGACGAAATCCTGCCGCCGGGCGTCCAGCTCGGAGAGCACGTCGTCCAGGAGCAGAATGGGCCACTGGCCCGTGTCGTCCCGAAACAGCTCCCGCTCGGCCAGCTTCAGCGAGAGGGCGGCGGTGCGGGTCTGCCCCTGGGAGGCAAACTGTCGGGCGGGCTGGCCGTTGATCTCCGCCACCAGGTCATCCTTGTGGGGGCCGGAGAGACAGGAGCGGGCGTCCAATTCCGCCCGGGCGTGGCTGTCCTGATGGCGGCGGATGTCTTCGTAGATGCCCACCGTGGGACCCAACGGGTCCTGGACGGTGGAAACGGTGGTGTAGCGAAGCGCCAGCGTCTCCCGTCCTCCGGAAAATTCCGTCTGAATCTGGGCCGCTTTCTCCGCCAGCTTCCGGACAAAGTGGGCGCGGTAGTGGATGACCAGCGCTCCGGCCCGGGCCATGGCCTCGTTGAAGTCCTCCAACACATCCAGCAGACTGGGATGCTTCTCCCAGTCCCGCAGAATGCGGGTCTTGTGGTCCAGGAGCTTGCTGTACTGGGCCAGCGCTTCGGCATAGCGGGGGCGGAGCTGACAGATTGCGTGGTCCAGAAACGACCGCCGCTCGGCGGCCCCGGCCTTGATGAGGGCCAGGTCCTCCGGGCAGAAGAGAACGGTCTGGACGATGCCGCCCAATTCCGCCGCCGTCTTGCACTTGACGTGGTTCACGAACAGCCGCCGCCGGGCTCCCCGGAACAGCTGGGCTTCCAGCAGAAACTCCCGGCCCCGGCTGGTGACTTCGGCGGTGATGATCCCCTTGTCCCTGTGGAAGGAAATGAGTTCTTTGTCTCCCCTGGCCCGATGGGACCGGGCGCCGGAGAGAAAGCCGATGGCCTCCAATAAATTCGTCTTGCCCTGGGCATTTTCTCCCCAGATGACGTTGACACCGGGGGAAAACTCTGCGGTGAAGTCGGTGTAGTTCCGAAAGCCGTCCAGCGCGATCCGGCGCAGCTTCATTGCACCAGGATCTCCTGGCCCTGGAACCGGACGGTGTCACCGGGACGGAGCTTTTTGCCCCGCATGGTGCAGACTTCGCCGTTGACGGACGCCTGTCCGTCCTGGATGAGCATTTTGGCTTCCCCACCGGTGCCGACCAGATTGGCCAGCTTGAGCAGGGCCTCGAGCTTGATGAACTCGGTGGTGATGGAAACGGTTTTCTGTGCCATAACTGCCTCCTGTTCTCAGGACTCTGCCTTCAGGCGCACCGGCAGAACCATGAAGAGGAAGTTTTCCTCTCCCTCCGCCGGGACGATGATGCAGGGGGTGATGGGGCTGGACAGCTCCAGGGTCACTTTGTCCTGAGGCGCTGCCTTTAATGCGTCCATCATATACTTGTTGTTGAAGCCGATCTCCAGGCCCCCGCCGCTGCCCTCCACCGGGCAGCAGTCGTGGGCATTGCCCAGGGCGGTGCGGGTGGTCATGTCAATCTCCCCCTCCTTGATAACACAGCGCAGGGGGCTTTTCAGCTTTTCGCTGACAATGAGGGAGACACGGTCGATGCAGGACAGCAGTTGTTTGGTATCGGCGGTTACTTTCACCGGGTTGTTCCGGGGGATAGCCTGCCGCCAGGCCAGGAAGTCGCCCTCCAGACGGCGGGAGATGAGGATCGTCTCGCCGATTTTGAACAGGATGTGCCGGGCGCCCTGGTGGATGTGGACCAGCTCTTCACTCTCCCGGCAGATTTTTTCCACTTCGCTGAGGGAAACACCGGGGACAACGAACTCAAACGTCCCGTTTTTCTCGGCCAGAGGTTCCCGGCGGAGGGCCAGGCGGAAGCCATCGACGGCAACCATGGTCAGGCCGTCTTCCCCAACGGAGAACAGGGTCCCGGTGTGGATGGGGCGGCTGTCATCGGTACTCACGGCGAAGATGGTCTGGCCGATCATGGCCCGGAGGGTCTGTTCGGAGAGGGCCAGGGAGTTCTGGTATTCGACGGTGGGCAGTTCCGGAAAATCCTCCGGGTCGATGCCCATGAGGTCGAACTCACTGTATCCACAGGCGATGTGGACTTTGAGGGCTTCCTCCTGGAAGTGGACCATGTCGTCGGGTAGCTTCCGGACGATCTCTCCAAAAAGACGGGCGGGGAGAACCATGGAACCGGGGCGGGTCACATCCGCTTGGATGGCGGAGCGGATGCCCGTTTCCTGGTTATAGCCGGTGAGGTAGACGGTGCCGTTGTCTTCGGCTTCGAGCAGAAGTCCTTCCAGAGCAGGGATGGTGCTTTTGGGAGAAACGGCACGGGAAGCGGTGAGGATAGCAGATTGCAGCAATGCTTTTTCGCAGCTGAATTTCATGGAAAGACCTCCGATTCTGGTGGTGGATGGATGGGTGGGGAGATGGCGGGATTTCAGAGAGAACAGGAATTAGGTCGTAGCAGTCGTAGTAGGCGCTTTTTTTGTGGAAAACTTGGCGGAGCCTAGGATTTTCCGGGATTTTTTACCCACAGCCGGTGTGGACAGTTTTTCTCCGGATGTTTCCCCGTGTGGATAGTCCAAAGTTCTCCACACGTAGTTCTCCACATGTCCACATTTTCCGGTGGAGACCCACAGGCGTTGTGGAGGGAGCTCTCGTCCGTTTTTCCCCAGGTTTTTTAGTTGTAGCGCTCGTTGATATTCGAGCGGATGTCTTTGATGATCTCGTTCGTCTCGGGATCGGTCTTACATTGCTTCTCCACCCGTTCGATGGAGTGCAGGACGGTTGTGTGGTCCCGGTTGTCGAACTCCTTGCCGATGTCCTTCAGGGAGAGCTTGGTCATGTGCCGGGTGAGGTAGATGGCGATGTGCCTGGCCCAGCTGGTGGCCTTGGTACGGCCCTGGCCGCGGATGGCGTTGGGGTCGATGTCGTAGAACTTGCCCACTTCCTCGATGATGACCTCGGCGGTGGGCAGGATGTCCGACGGTTCCTTGAACATGTCCCGGACGGCCCGGGTGACGGAGCTGGCGTCCACGTTGCTGCCCAGCAGGTCCCGGAAGGCCAGGATTTTTTTCACGGTCCCTTCGATCTGCCGCACGTTGGAGGTGACATTCTCCGCCACGTAGATGAGCACTTCCTCCGGCAGCTCGACGCCCATGCGGATGGCCTTGTTCTTGATGATGGCCATGCGTGTTTCATAGTCCGGAGGCTGGATGTCGGCCAGGAGGCCCCATTCGAATCTTGTTTTCAGACGGTCTTCCAGCCGCAGCATCTCCTTCGGGGGGCGGTCGGCGGTGAAGACGATCTGCTTTTTATCCTCATAGAGGGTATTAAAGGTATGGAACATCTCCTCCTGGGTGGAGTCCCGCCCGGCGATGAACTGCACGTCGTCCATGAGGAACACATCGGCCGAGCGGTACTTGGCCCGGAACTCCTGGTTCTTCCCGGCCCGGATGTCCCGGATGAGTTCATTGGTAAAGTCCTCGCCCCGGATATAGACGATTTTATAATCCGGGTGATTTTTGTGAATGGTGTGGGCGATGGCGTAGAGCAGGTGCGTCTTGCCCAGGCCGGATTCGCCGTGGATGAAGAGGGGGTTGTAGTTCTCCGCCGGATGCTCGGCCACGGCCAGGGCGGCCGCGTGGGCCAGCTTGTTGGAGTTGCCGACTACGAAGCGCTCAAACGTATACTCTTCCGTTCCCGGCAGGAAGCGGGAGGGGGATTCTTTCTTGGTGTATTTGTCTTTCTCGTCCTCGCTCAGGATCGCCACGTCAATGTCGGCAGAAAACAGGTCATACAGGGCCTTTTTGATGTCGTCCAGGTACCGGGAGGCGATGATCCCCCGCTTGAAGTCCGTGGGCGTGTAGAGGATGAAGCGGTTTTCGTCCAGGGCCACCGGCTCGATGTCGTCAAACCAGGTGTTGATGGTCGTTTCGGTCAGGGTTTGTTTCATCAGGGACAGCACGCGTTCCCAGATATCCGCGGCAGAGTTCATAGGCAACCTCCTTCGGTCCGTCAGCACCGGGTTTTGTGCGGTGATTTTGGCAGGAAACCAAGCTACTGCACGATAAAAAGCATGGACAAATAGGCCCATGCCATTCATGGACCTGCCGGTGACAACAGAGTTATCGATAAAAAATCAGTTTATTATAGCAGATTCCGTTTTTTTTGGCAAGCGCTGTTCTATTTATAAGGTGCCCGCCCTGGGTCAAAAACGGGACAGGATGGGCCAAAAAATTAAAGGTTGACAGAGGGATATGATTTCCTGTATAATGTATTGCGCGCTATCATAGGGGCTTTCGCGGCTTTTTTGACTGCGTATTTTCTGTGACGACCGCGGCCGGGGCAATTCGGCCGTTGTGGTTGGCGGGCCTTTTGACCAGGTTCCCGCTCGAAATAGATACAGGAGGTGTATCGGAATGGTTCGTACCTATCAGCCCAAGAAGCGTCAGCGTTCCAAGGAGCACGGGTTCCGCAAGCGCATGGCTACCGCCAACGGGCGCAAGGTCCTGGCTCGTCGCCGTGCCAGAGGCCGCGCTCGGCTGACTCACTGATGCCAAGGTTAACCGCATAGAGACTGACTAAGGGGCGGGGAATCGTATTCCACCGCCCCTGCGAAGCATCAGGAACTTTTTCCGGTTCTTCGCCCAGGCTCTATGGCTCTGTCAGAATGTAGGGAGAAAATGCTGTGAAATTTACCGTTTCCTTAAAGGAAAATAGGGTCTTTCGCCGGCTGTATGCCAAGGGCAAGAGCGCCGTGGCCCCCACGATGGTTCTCTACTGCCGCCGCAACGGGCGCAAGGAGAGCCGCCTGGGGCTGACCACCGGCACCAAGCTCGGCCACGCCGTGGTGCGCAACAAAGTGCGCCGCCGCCTGCGGGAGATCTATCGGCTCCACGAGGACCAGTTCGTTCCCGGCTATGATATTGTCGTCGTGGCCCGGGTCCGGGCGGTCCACAGCACCTATGCCGTGTTGGAACGGGATTTTCTCCGCCTGGCAAAAAAACTGCAGCTTCTCCCCTCCCAGGAGGGAAAGAAGCTATGAAGGCTGTCCTGCTCTGGATGATCCGGTTCTACCGCCGGGCCATCTCTCCGGCCCGCCCCCCCTGCTGCCGCTTCATCCCCACCTGCTCGGCCTATGCGCTGGAGGCGATCGAAAAATACGGCGCGCTCAAGGGGGGCTTTCTTGCCCTGCGCCGCATCCTGCGGTGCAACCCCTTTCACCGGCAGAAGAGCATCGAGTATGACCCCGTCCCCTGACGGCGGGGCGACAGCCGCCCCCGGCGGACAAGCCGCCGGGACCCCATCTCACTTGGAGGCGCTGCAATGAGCATTATTTTGACCCCCTTTGCCAAGCTGCTTCTGTTGTTCTACCAGATTACCGGCAGCTATGGCGTGTCCATCGTCCTGTTCGGTCTGGTGGTCCGTCTGGTTCTCTCCCCCATCTTCCTGAAAGGTCGTAAGGGAATGCTGGCCATGAGCGGACTGGCGGAAAAGCAGAAGGTCTTGGCCCAGAAGTACGCCCGGGACCGGGAAAAATACAGCCAGGAGCTGACCAAGCTCTATGAGCAGGAGGGTGTGAAGCCCTCGTCCGGCTGTCTCTGGTCCTTCCTGCCCCTGCCCTTCCTGATGGTGCTGTATGCCATCATCCGGCAGCCCCTGACCTACCTCATGAACATCACGGAGGATCAGTTCAACGTGATCTCCAACCTGCTCTATGGGGAGGTTCTCAACTATAAGAACGAGCAGCTGCAGATCGCCCAGGACGTGTTCCTGAACCACGATAAGATCATCGCTGCGGTGCCCGACCTGGCCGGGATGCCCCAGATCGACTTTACCTTCCTGGGCGTGAACCTGTCCCAGACCCCCAGCTTTCTATTCTGGAAGGCAGACAACGTCGGCTCCGCCTTCGTGCTCTGGCTGATCCCCATCATCTCCGCCCTGCTGGGCGTACTGTCCATGGTCGTAACGACCAAGATCAATGCCGACGTGCTGGGCACTGCCAAGCCCATGGACCAGTCCACCAAGACCACCATGCTCATCATGCCCCTGTTCTCCCTGTGGATCTGCTTCACCCTGCCCGCCGCGCTGGGCGTGTACTGGATCGCAAACAGCCTGTTTGCCATGCTTCAGGAGGTGGTGAACATCCCCTTCCTCCGCTCCTTCCTGGCAAAACAGGAGAAGGAACGGGCCGAGCGCCAGGAGCAGGAGAAGGAGCGCGTCAAGCTGGAAAAGAAAGCCCAGGCCGAGGCCAAGCGCAAGGCCCAGGAAGAGATGCGCAAGATCCAGATGGAGCGCAAGCTGAACAAGAGCATCGCCGGAGCCAGCCGCGAGGGGATCCGCGCCTATGCCCGGGGCCGTCTGTACGACCCGGAGCGCTATCCCACCTTCCCCTATCAGGACCCCAATGACCTGGCAAAGCAGGCCGAAGCCGAGCAAGCCCAGAAGCAGGCCGTCGAGCTGGCCAAAAAGGACAAGAAGAAAGGCAAGCCCACCGCCCAGGCTCTCGACGAGGCCCGCGGCGACAACGACGAAAAGTAAGGAGAGACCCGCCTTATGTTGAAATGGATAGAAGCCACGGGCAGAACAGAAGATGCTGCCGTGCAGAGCGCCCTGGCCCAGCTGGGGCTGGACCGGGACAGCGTTTCCGTAGAAGTGCTGGAACGGGCCAAGTCCGGATTTCTGGGCTTCGGCAGCTCTCCCGCCAAGGTGAAAGTCACCTATGAAGTCCCCGACGAAGAGACTCCCCAGCCGGAGCCTGTGAAGCCAAAGCAGGCCCCCAAGCCCGCCCCCAAAGCGGCGCAGAAGGCCCCACAGAAAGTCAAGGAAGAGGCAGTCCCCGCCTCGGCACCCATCTCCGCGCCTCCGGCGGCAGAGAAGGCAGAAGCCCCCGCCGGGGAGCGCACAGAAAAGCCTGCCGAGGCCAAGTCTGCGGACGCCAGGAACGCCGACGTGGAAGACCGCATCCGCGCCTTCCTCTCCGGCCTGCTGGCCCAGATGGAGGTCCAGGCTGAGATCGTCCTCTCTCCCCGGACGGAAAACGGCATCCTAGTGACCCTGGAGGGGCAAAAGCTGGGCGCCCTCATCGGGCACCGGGGCGAGACGCTGGACGCCATCCAGCAGCTGACCAACTACTCTGTCAACCGCGGCCGCGCCCACCGGGTGCGGGTCCACATTGACGCGGAAAACTATCGGGCCAAGCGGGAGGAATCCCTGCGCCGCCTGGCCAAGAAAGTGGCCCTGAAGGTAGTCAAGTACCGCCGGAACATCACCCTGGAACCGATGAACGCCTACGAGCGCCATGTGATCCACGAGACCCTGCAGGATACTCCCGACGTGATCACCTATTCCACCGGGACGGAACCCAACCGCCGCACCGTGGTGGCCTATTCCAGAGGAAAGCACGCATATTGATCGAGCAAGACGGCGGCGGTGGACCACACCTCCGCCGCCGTTTTTTCGCCACGGGCGCCTGCGCCTGTCCACCAAGGAGGGATTCCCATGACATTCCGAGAACGGCTCCACCCCCAGCTGCGCGCCTGGTACGATGCTTCGGCCGGGTTCGACTTTGACCACTTAGAGACCTTCGTCCCCCAGTGCAACGCCGCAGAGCTGGCGAACCTGAAAGAAGACCCGGCTGTGACCGCCCGGGATGTCATCATCCCCGGGCCGAAGAATGCGCCGGACGTAAAAGTCCGCGTCTACACCCCCAATCCCCAGTCGTCCGAGCCTCTGCCCTGCCTGTTTTTCTACCACGGCGGCGGCTATCTCTTCGGCACCGTCTACCGGCAGGAGGCCCTATGTCAGCGTTATGTAAAAAACGTGGGCTGTATCGTCATTTCGGTCGAGTACCGCCTGGCCCCCCAGTGGAAAATGCCTGCGCCGGTCCATGACTGCTACGCTGCCCTGGTCTGGGCCTATGAGAACCACGCGGAATTGGGCATCGACCCGAACCGTCTGGCGGTCTCCGGCCTTTCTGCCGGCGGCGGCCTGGCCGCTGGCGTGGCGCTGATGGCCCGGGACCTGAAAGGCCCCGCCCTCTGTCTCCAAATGCCGCTCTATGCCGAGCTGGACTACCGCCTGGACTCCCCGTCCTCTCAGGAGATCACCGACCCCAAGGTCTGGTGCCGGGACAACTGCGAAAAATCCTGGGCCAAGGTCCTCAGCCCCGGCCACATGCCCACGGCCTACGAGTCCCCCGCTCTGGCTAAGGACCTCACCGGTCTGCCGCCGCTGTTTTCCTATATCGGCCAGTTGGACCCGGGCCGGGATGAGAACATCCTCTACTGGTCCCGCATGATGGGCGCGGGGGTGGACGTGGAGTATCATGTCTTCCCCGGCTGCTGTCATTGCTTCGAGCTGAGCGTGCCGGACGCGGAGCCGAGCCGGGTAGCGTATGAGATGACCTATGCAGCGCTGCGGTGGGCCTTCAGACTGAAATAATTTCCACAACCCCACCAAATTCTGTGGACAACCCGGGAGGAACCACCCCATGGACCTGCCACTTCACCTCAAAAACCGCATGGCCAACCGCCAATTATCCCACGCCTACCTGGTCGTTGGGGAAAACCGCGCAGAGCTGGCCCAAGCACTGGCCGCCGCCTGGGTCTGCACCGGGGACAAGCCCCCCTGCGGCCAGTGCTCCGGCTGCCGGAAGGCCGCCGCGGGCATCCACCCCGATATCATCCGGGCCGACCCGGAGGGAGACGGGCTGAAAGCCGAGGCCGTCCGTGCCCTGCGCTCGGACGCCTACATCCGCCCCAACGAGGCCCCGAAAAAAGTCTATGTGCTGGAGCACGCCGAGCTGCTCAACCAGACCGGCCAGAACATCCTCTTGAAGCTCATCGAGGAGGGGCCGGAGTACGCCTGCTTCCTCTTCCTCTCCCCCAACCCGGAGCTGCTGTTGGAGACGATTCGCTCCCGGTGTGAGACGCTCCGCGCCCCCGGGGAAGAGACGGAGCAGGCCAATCAGGACGGCCAGACCTTGGCCGACCTCATCCTGACCGGCGCAGAGCCGATGGAGAGCCTGCCCTTCCTCATGTCCTTGGAGAAGAAGGACCGGCAGGAGATTGCATTACTGCTCCAGGCGGCGAAAGAAAAGCTGGTGGCCGCGCTGCCCCAGCGCCCGGACTTGCTGCCGGTGCTGGACCGGCTGGCGCCGATCTCTGCCGCCTGTGAGTTCAACATCAGCGCCGGTCATCTCAGCGGCTGGATTGCCGCTGCGCTATCTTAACGGCCTGACGGCCCGCGGGCCTATGGCCCGATGCGGCTGGATTGCCGCTGCCCTATCGTAAGGAGAAAGCCTATGCCAGACATCATCAGCGTTCGCTTCCGCAGCGAAGGCAAACAATATTATTTCGACCCGCAAGGCGAGACTTGTCGGGTGGGCGACGGGGTCATCGTGGAGACGGCTACCGGGAAAGAATACGCCGTGTGCGTCCGGGGCAACTTCCCCCTGCCCGAGGAGGAGCTGACCGCCCCCCTGCGCCCGCTGCTCCGCCTGGCCACCCCCGAGGACCAGGCCGTGGTGAAGCGAAACCGGGAAAAAGAGAAGTATGCGTTCAAGGTCTGCCAGGAAAAAATTCTGGACCACAAGCTGGAGATGAAGCTGGTCAACGTGGAGTGCAACTTCGAGGGCACCCGCATCATCTTCTTCTTCACGTCCGACGGCCGGGTGGACTTCCGGGGCCTGGTCAAGAGCCTGGCCGCCGTGTTCCACACCCGCATCGAGCTGCGTCAGATCGGCATCCGCGATGAGGCGAAGATGCTGGGCGGCCTGGGCATCTGCGGGCGGCCCTTCTGTTGCTCGTCATTCCTGCGGGACTTTCAGCCCGTGTCCATCAAGATGGCCAAGACCCAGAACCTCTCCCTCAACCCCACCAAAATTTCCGGCACCTGCGGGCGGCTCATGTGCTGCCTGAAATATGAGCAGGCGGCCTACGAGGACCTGATGAAGGACGCCCCCCGCATGGACTCTTTTGTAGAGACACCGGACGGTGCGGGCACCATCATCAGCGTGAACACCCTGCGCGAAAAGGTCCGGGTCCGCCTGGACAGCGCGCCGGATACCCTCAAGACCTATCACAACTGCGAAATTCGCGTCATCCGCAGCGGCAAGGGCAAGCGGCCCGAGGGCTACGTCGAGCCGCCCAAGCAGGAGCTGGCGAAGCTGCGGAAGTTCTCCGAGTCCCCCGAGGACCAGGCCCGCCGGGAGCAGGAGGCGCTGACCGCCGCGCTGAACGGCTTCCTGAAGGAGGATGAGGGCAGGCGCGAGAGCAACACCGCCCGCCGCCGTCGGCAGGGCGGCGATAAGGGCCGCAGCGCCCGGAAAGCCGAGCGCGACCTGGAAGCCGATTGGGAGCGCGAGAAGGAGAAGCAGCAGGCTCGCCACCGCGCCAAGCCCCGCCCCAGGCCCGCCGCCCATCTGGAAGCGGCCGAGCTGTCGTTTGACCTCGAGACAGAGGCACTGCGGGAGGAAACCTCCCGCCGCCGCCGGGGGAGCCGGGGCCGGGGCCGCAAGCCCGGCGCGCCCCGCAAAGACAAGCCCCACTCTGCCGGGGCTTCTGCCGAAGCCACGCAGCCCCACGCCCCCGCTGAGGGTGCCCCGGAAAAAGCGGAAAGAGCCAGCGACGCGGCCAACAAGCCCCACCGCCGCTGGCACCATCGGGGCCGCCGTCGTCCGGGCGGCGGAGGCTCTACGCCCCCTGCGGAACCCTAAATTCAGCCAAACGATCCCTCCGTCTGTATTTCCGACAGACGGAGGGATTTTTGATGGAAAACTTGCAGTTCATTCAAAAATAGTTCATATATTCAACTTTATTTGAAACAAATAATATACAACTGTGAAAAGAATAAAAGATTTGTGGATTTTTTAAGGAAAATCTTTAGGAAGAATGCTGAATTTGCAAGGAAATGAAAGAGAAGCTGTGGAAAGGCTTGTATTTGAAAAAGAACTGTCGTATA
>CAVCXN010000156.1:0-2276 GCA_963606215.1 uncultured Mycoplasmatota bacterium
GAGACCACGCGCATGAAGGCGATGCGGTCCCGGTGGGCCTTGTTCATGTTGGCCTGGATTTTGAAGACGAAGGCGGAGAAGAAGTCGTCCTCCATGGCGTCGATGGTGCCGATGCTGCTGTTCCGGGGCAGGGGCGGGGTGGTCATGCGGAGAAAGTCCTCCAGGAACGGCTCCACGCCAAACGTCGTCAGTGCCGAGCCGAAGAACACGGGGGAGAGCTTGCCGTGGCGGACGCGGTCGATGTCGAAGTCGCAGGACGCGCCGTCCAGCAGCTCAATGTCTTCAATCAGCTGGTCCCGCTTGGTCTGGCCCAGCATGTCGATGAGGACGGGGTCGTCCAGGTCGATTTGGGTGGTGCCGGACTTCTTGGCGTTGGTGTTGGAGGAGAAGTGTAAAATCTCTTGTTTGTTCCGGTCGTACACGCCCAAAAACTCTTTGCCGGAGCCGATGGGCCAGTTGACGGGGTAGGTGTCGATGCCCAGCTCCTTCTCAATTTCCTCGCACAGCTCGAAGGGGTCCCGGGCCTCCCGGTCCATCTTGTTGATGAAGGTGAAGATGGGGATGTCGCGCATGACGCAGACCTTAAAGAGCTTGCGGGTCTGGGCCTCGACACCTTTGGCCGCGTCGATGACCATCACGGCAGAGTCAGCGGCCATGAGGGTGCGGTAGGTGTCCTCGGAGAAGTCCTGGTGGCCGGGGGTGTCCAGGATGTTGATGCAGAAGCCCTCATACTGGAACTGTAAGACGGAAGAGGTGACAGAGATGCCGCGCTGCTTCTCAATCTCCATCCAGTCCGACACGGCGGCGCGGGTGTTTTTCTTGCCCTTGACCTGGCCGGCCTGGGCGATGGCCCCGCCGTAGAGCAGGAACTTTTCGGTCAGGGTGGTCTTACCGGCGTCGGGGTGGGAGATGATGGCGAAGGTTCTTCTTCTTTTGATCTCGGATTCGTATTGTGACAAAGGATCGTCCTCCTCTGGGTTTCTCGGTTTGGGATAGGATTTGCATATTACTCTTTATTTTATCATGGCTTTGGCCGCTCTGCAAGGGAGGGGGCGAGAAAAAGCGGGAAAAAGGGAGCGGTTGGTGTGGGGGTGTGATTTTAGATGGTTTGAGAAAGACAGCGGATAAGAAATTGACATTTTAGCTAAAATAGAGTAGTATGATTTTAGCGATACGCAAACGACTATAAGGATAGGAGGCTATGTTATGATCGCAGTCAGTACCACCGACCTGCAAAATAATTTTGGAAAATATCTGCAAGCTGTTCAGTTGGGGGATGAGATCATTGTGCTCAAGAATGGGGCAGAGGTTGCCCGGCTCATCTCCAAGGAGCGCAACGTTTCTTTTCTGACAGATGCCCTCACCGGCGTGCTGAAAGGGGACTATGACGACAAAGTCATCCGCGCAGAAAGGGCCGCAAAGTATGAGAGTGCTCCTTGATACCAACGTCATCCTGGATGTGCTCTGTGCTAGAGAACCGTTTCTTGCAGATGCTTCTAAAGTCTGGAAGCTCTGCGAGGTGGAGAAGCTGGACGGTCATCTCTCTGCCTTGTCTATTCCCAATATCGTCTATATCCTTCGGAAAGAACTGGACCCGGTCAAGACCAAGCAAGTCATTGACCAGCTTTTCCTGCTGTTCACCATAGAGGACCTAAAAGCAGAGGACTTGAAAAAAGCAGCGGCCATGCAGCCGCGGGACTATGAGGATGCCCTGCAAATGGTCTGCGCCAGTCGCATCAAGGCGGATTTTATCGTCACCCGAAATATCAAAGACTTTCTCATCAGCAAAGTCCCTGCCGTTACCCCTAGTGAGTTGTTGGCGCGGATCTGACAAAAGAGTTTGCACAAAAAAGCTCCGCTCAAGTTGTCCCGAGCGGAGCTTTTGTTAGGTTTCGCTGAGCAAAAAGTCCAGCACTTTGATGATTTTGATGCCGTCCACGTCCTGGATCAGGTCACAGTCCATGGCGATGACGATTTTTTCATAGTTGTCAGGGACCGCTTGCAGGGGAGCTAATTCCCGGGCCCGGGTTTCGGGGGCGTTCATGTTGTCGGTCACTTGGATATATTTTTTCTCGTTCATTTTAGTGGCGATGAAGTCGATTTCTTTGTCCCCGACCTTGCCGATGGCGACCTCATAGCCCCGCCGCAGCAGCTCCAGGTAGACGATGTTTTCCAGGATGTGCCCCACGTCGCCGCCACGGTTGCCCAGCAGATAGGTCCGTAGGCCGGGATCGACGATGTAGTATTTCCCCAGCGTCCGCAGGTAGTCCTTCCCC
>CAVCXN010000157.1:0-2733 GCA_963606215.1 uncultured Mycoplasmatota bacterium
CCGGTGTTGTGGTCCCAGTCGTCGTGGTCACAGGTCAGGCCGCAGGCGCAGGAAGACTGGTCTCCATTTTCCGTCCACGCATGATGGGTGTGGGAAACGATGGTGACATCGCTCAGAGTAGAGTTGGTATAGCCGTCTTGAATCCCACTTGTGCTATTATTAAACGCATAGCCCTCTTCCAGCAGGTCAGCTAGCTTGCCGCCGGTGACGGTCAGCTCGCCAATCGTGCCCTTGGTCTTACCGGAATCCTTGACCTTTGCCGCGGCGATGGCGGTCAGGTCGCTGACACTGTGCCCGTTCAGGTCCAGCGTGAGCGCGGTGGAAATGGTGGCGGCGTCGGTCACGTCGGCCAGCAGTGTCACCGTTCCGCCGTTGGCGTTGTCGAGGGCCTCTTCGAGGGTGTTATAGTAAGTGCCGTCCACGCTCGCCACGAAAGGCCCGGCGTTGCACCACTTGCAGTAGCCATCGTCGTTGTTTGCCTCTTCCGCCAGCACGCCGAAGGGGAACAGCCCCAAACAAAGCACCAGGCACAGGGCCAGGCTGAGTAGTCGTTTTTTCATAGGATACCTCCTGTTCTCTCTCGTCTCAAAATTAGAACAAGGCCAAGGAAAGTACCCGTCCCGTAGTGCGCACTACGGGACAAGGGACGCGTCCCTTGTCCTGATGGTCCCTCTCTACCTGAAAAATAGAGAAAAAAGTCACCCGAAGTTATCTTACCCGATGCGACAGAAAATGTAAAGCCCCAAAAGCCGGACGGCCCTGTTTGAAGCTGTCTGGTTCATGGGAAATGAATATTCTGAGTGAATAAATGAATATTTTGCGCCCTGCACGGCTGGCTTTTCGGCCGCGCGGGGCGTTTTTCTTTTTACTAAGGAAGCAAGCGGCAAAAATCCTAGCAAAAAAAGAGGAGAATCATCGAAAATCTACATTGACAAACACGGGAAGTAGCAATATACTGTATGGGCTTTGGAATTTTTATTTGCAATTTTTGCATAAAAACGTGAGATGGGCTTTGACAGAGCGCGGTATTTCCCAAGCTTTCTGCCGGGGCTTGTGAATGAGGAGGTAACTATGGCTAAAGTAATCCTGGATATGAGCCGCTGCAAGGGCTGTTTCCTCTGCGCCAGCGTATGTCCCAAGGGCGTGCTGACGCCCTCGAAGGAACTCAGCGCCAAGGGCTTTGGGCTGATCCATTTGAACGAGGACAAGGAATGTGTCGGCTGCGGGTCCTGCTATAAAGTATGTCCCGATTATTGCATTGAGATCGCAGAGTAAGGAGGCGGAGAACAATGGCAAAAGTTTTGATCACGGGCAACGAAGCCCTGGCTGAGTCCTGCCTGCGGGCAGGCTGCCGCTTTTTCAGCGGCTATCCCATCACGCCCCAGTCTGCGATCCTGGAGTACCTCTCCTGGAGAATGGACGAGCTGGGCGGCAACTGCGTGCAGACCGAGTCTGAGCTGGCCGGCATCAACATGCTGCTGGGCGCTGCTTCCGCCGGTGCCCGCGCGCTGACCACGACCTCCGGCCCGGGCTTCTCCCTGAAGCAGGAGGGCATTTCCTACCTGTGCGCCAGCGACGTGCCCGCCGTCATCGCGGACGTGATGCGCATTGGCGCCGGTCTGGGCGATATCTTCGCCGGACAGGGCGACTACTGGCAGATCACCCGCGGCGGCGGCCACGGCGACTACCGCACCATCGTCCTGGCCCCCGCCAGCGTGCAGGAGACGGCAGACCTGGCCTATATGTCCTTTGACCTGGCCGAGAAGTACCGTCACCCCGTCATCATCGCGACGGACGGCGCCATTGGCGAGATGATCGAGAGCGTTGAGCTGCCCGAGATGAAGGAGCACGATATCGATACCTATGACTGGGCCATCCGCCCCCGGAAAGAGGGGGAGAAGCAGCGGGTCATTTGGAACCGTTTCTGGGACCTGGGCAATGACGAGTACCCCATCTACCTGGTGAACAAATATAACGAGATCGAGGCCAACGAGCAGCGCTGGGAGTCCGTGCAGACCGAGGACGCCGAGATCGTCCTGGTGGCCTACGGCATCAGCTCCCGTGTGGCCAAGTCCGCCGTCATCCGTGCCCGGAAAGAGGGCATTAAATTGGGCCTGATCCGGCCCATCACCCTGTGGCCCTATCCCAAGAAGGCATTTGAGGCCCTGGGTCCCCAGGTGAAAGCCTTCCTGGATATCGAGATGAATATCCTGGGCCAGATGAAGGACGACATCATCCTGGCCGACGGCAACCGGCATCCCGTGGAGTTCTACGGCGAATATTGGCACCTGATCGACGAGAACAAGATCGTGGCCAAGGCCAAAGAAATGTTAGCCAAGTATTAAGGAGGGGCCAGACGATGAACTACAAAGTATCAAAGCATATTGATCTGAACCAGCAGGCATCCTGGTGCCCCGGCTGCGGCCACGGCATCATCTGCCGCATCATCACCGACGCGGCGGACAAGCTGGGCGTCGGTGACCGCATCGTGACCGTGGACGACGTGGCCTGCGGTCAGTTCGGCCAGTACGCCATGGATTATAACTCCATCATGGGCGCGCACGGCCGTGTCATCGCCACCGCCGCCGGTGTGAAGCGCGCCCGTCCCGACGCGCTGCTCATCGCCCGTCCCGGCGACGGCTCCGCCTACAGCATCGGCATCGAGTCTACGATTTCCTGCGCCATGCGCAACGAGAATATTCTGGCATTGGTCATCAACAACAGCGTCTTCGG
>CAVCXN010000157.1:2743-7201 GCA_963606215.1 uncultured Mycoplasmatota bacterium
CGTCTTCGGCATGACCGGCGGACAGATGTCTCCCACCTCCCTCATGGGCATGAAGACCTCCACCTCTCCCTTCGGCCGCACGGCGGAGAGAAACGGCAACATGGTCGATATCACCAAGCTCCTGGGCCAGACAGACATCGCGTATCTGGCCCGCTGTTCCGTGGACAGCGTGCCCAACATCATGAAGACCCAGAAGGCCATCGAGAAGGCCCTGACCAAGCAGATGAACGGGGAGGGCTTCTGCCTCGTCGAGGTTCTCAGCCCCTGCCCCACCAACTGGAAGCTGTCTCCGGAGAAATCCATGGAGTTCATTCGGACCACCCAGAGCAAGGCTCTGCCCCTGGGCGAGTTTGTCGATAAGGGAGGTAACAAGTAATGATCGAAGTGATTTGTTCCGGCTTCGGCGGCCAGGGTGTCCTGGTGGCCGGTATGATCCTGGCTGACGCCGGCATGGAGGACAACAAGCAGGTCTCCTGGTACCCCTCCTACGGCTTTGAGATGCGCGGCGGCGCGGCCAACTGCGACGTGAAGATCAGCGACGAGGAGATCCCCAGCCCCTTCTGCCTGGAGCCTGACATCGTCTACACCCTGAACGAGACGGCCATCGACACCTACGAGAGCCGCCTCAAGCCCGGCGGCGTCCTGCTGGTCAACAGCTCCCTGGTCCCCGACGAGCGGACCTACCGCGATGATATCAAAGTCATCAAGGTCCCCGCCACCACCATCGCCGACGAGCTGGGCAACCCCAAGGGCACCAACATCGTCATGCTGGGCGCCCTGGCCTGCGCCTCTGACCTGTACGACGAGGCCGCCATGCGCCACGCCGTGGAGCATTATTTTGGCAAGAAGGGCAAGGTCAACCCCAAGAACGCCCAGTGCTTCGACCGCGGTGCAGACGAGGCCCGCAAGCAGCTGTAAGCTCAACCACACGATACCATATAAATAATTATAACAATCAGACTTTTGGAAGAACCGGACGAAACGAGAGGAGCAAGAGAATGGCGCAGAAGAAGTTGCCCCTGGAGGGCGTAAAAGTCGTAGAGATGGGCACGGTGGTGGCCGCCCCCACCACGGCCCGGGTCCTGTGTGCGTATGGCGCAGAGGTCATCAAAGTGGAGACGCTGGACGGCGACGTGATGCGTCTGGCGGGCACCCACGAGTTCACCCCCTATGAGGATGACCTGAACCCCCTGTTCACCATCCACAACAGCAACAAGAAGTTCCTCTCCCTGAACTTCAAGACCCCCGAGGGCAAGAAGATCCTGATGGACCTGCTGAAGGACGCCGACGTGTTTATCACCAACGTCCGGGAAAAGTCCCTGGTCCGCAACGGCCTGGACTACGAGACGCTGAAGGCATGGAACCCCGGCCTCATCTACGCCCACTTCTTGGGCTACGGAGACAAGGGCCCGGTGGCCTCCAACCCCGGCTTTGACATCAGCGCCTTCTGGCTGCGCTCCGGACCCATCGCCGACTGGCAGACCGAGGGCTCCTTCCCCTTCCTGCCGACCTACGCCTTCGGTGATATGGCTACCAGCTCCTCCTTCCTGGCGGGCATTCTGATGGCCCTGTACGCCAAGAAGGAGACGGGTCTGGGGACCAAGGTCAACACCTCTCTCTTCGCCAGCGGCATCTGGTGCAATGCCATCGGCGTGGTCCAGACCCAGTTTGACCGGAAGGATCTGAACCCCGACCCCCTGCGCCCCACCGACCCCTTCAACCAGACCTACTGCTGCAAGGACGGTCGCTGGATCGGCGTGTACTGCAACGAGTACGTGGAGGACAAGGAGAAGCTGGCCAAGCTCTACGGCATCGAGGAGATCATCGACGACCCCCGCTGCGCCACCATCGAGACGATGCAGGAGACGGGCGTCATCGTGGATGTCATCAAGCGCTGCAACGAGATCTTCCTGACCAAGACCGCCATGGAGTGGCGGGACTATTTCAGCTCAAACAACGTGGCCTGCGAGGTGATGATGAAGTCCCACGAGGTCAGCAGTGACCCCCAGGCCATCGAGAACGGCTACATGGTCCCCGTTGAGTATCCCGACGCCGACCACACCACCGTCATGATGCCCAACCCGCCCATCTGGTTCAGCGACTATGACCGGAAGGAGTATGAGCCTACCGGCACCATCGGGGCGGACACGGAAGAAATTTTGACCTCGATGGGCTATTCTCCCGCCGAAATTCAAGCCATGAAGGACAGCGGCGCCGTTCGCTGAGCTGCCCGGGAAGGAAAAGACCATGAAGCATAAGTTTATTGCCAAGCGCTACTGGAAGGACCAGAGCACAGCCATGGGCCAGTCCGACGTGCTGGCCAAGTCCTTTGACGATGTCATCAACCTCAGCCTGGGTGACCCCGACCTCATCACCCACGAGCTGATCATCGACAAAGCCTTTGCCGACGCCAAGGCCGGGCACACCAAGTATACAGAATTCCGGGGCGACCCGGAGCTGCGCCAGGAGATCAGCAAGTTCTACAAGGAAGAGTACAACATGGACGTGGCCGACGAAGAGATTTTCGTCTGCACCTCCGCCTGCGAGGGCATGTACCTGGTCATGGAGTCCATTCTGGACGACGGCGACGAGGTCATTGTCCAGGCCCCGTACTTCACCCCCTATCCCCAGCAGATCGAGCTGGCCCGCGGCATCCCCGTGGAGCTGCCCACCTATGAGGAGGAGGACTTCCAGATCAACGTGGACCGCCTGGAGAGCCTCATCACCGAGCGGACCAAGGCCCTGCTCATCAACTCTCCCAGCAACCCCACCGGCAACTGCCTGTCCGTGGAGACGATGCAGAAGATCGCCGCCATCGCCGAGAAGTATGACCTCATCGTGGTGGCCGACGACATCTACACGGCGTTCAGCTATCAGAGTCCCTTCGTGCCCTTCGCCTCCCTGCCCGGCATGAAGGAGCGAACCATCATCCTGAACTCCTTCTCCAAGAACTTCACCATGACCGGCTGGCGGGTGGGCAATATCATCGCCCCCGACTATATCATCAAGATCATCCAGCAGGTCAACGAGAACGTGGTCTTCACCGCCCCCTCCATCTCCCAGCGGGCCGGCATCTACGCGCTTCGCCATCGGAAGGAAATTCAGCCCCCGATGATCGAGGAGTACCGGAAGAGAATGTTCTACGCCGCCGAGCGCATCAATGCCATTCCCAAGCTCAGCGTGCTCTATCCCCCCAAGGGCTCCTTCTACCTGTTCGTGAATATTAAGGGCACGGGCCTGAACAGTGTAGACGCCGCCGACATGATTCTGCGGAAGGCCCACGTCCTGACCCTGCCCGGCAACGCCTTCGGCGCCTGCGGCGAGGGTTACATCCGCATTGCCTGCACTTGTAACGTGGACACCTTGAAAGAGGCGTTCGACCGCATCGAGCGTGCACTCCAATAAAAAACACTTCATCCACGCGATGAGAGAAAAGAGAGCTTATGAAAAAATCAGTGATCGATAAACCGATCTCCATCACCTGCGTGGCCCTCATCGTGGCCTTCGTAGCCCTGGTGATCGTGAAGCCGGACGCGACCCTGAACGCGGTCAACGTGATCTTCGGTTACGCCACGGCGATCTTCGGCGTTCCCATTCTCTGGTTTGTCTTCATCGGCCTGTTTGTCTGCCTGTATCTGGCCTTTGGCAAGTACGGCAAGATCAAGCTGGGCGACGGCAAACCGGAATACTCCCTGTTCAGCTACATTGCTATGATGATGTGCGCGGCCCTGGCCGCCACCGCCGTTTACTACTCCTTTGTGGAGTGGTCCTTCTATCTGGCCGAGCCGTCCTTTGGGTTGGAGCCTTACTCCCGCGAGGCCACAGAATACGCCCTGCCCTATGCGTTCTTCCACTGGGGCTTTGCCGTGCAGGTCGTGTTCGTCCTGCTGGGCGTGTGCATGGCCTACGGCTTCTATGTAAAAAAAGTCCCGCACCTGCGCGTGAGCGCCATCTGCGGCGAGATGATGGGAAATTACAAGTATAAGAAACCCCTGGGTAAGATCATCGACGCCCTGACCATCCTGAGCATCATCGGCGGCGTGGGTGTGGTGTCCATGGGTGTGGGCGTGCCGATCATCACGGCGGCTGTCTCCAAGGTCTTCGGCGTGGACGCTTCCTTTGGCGTGAACCTCATCGTCCTGCTCGTTGTGGGCGCGGTGTTTACCCTGACCTCCTTTGTGGGTGTCCAAAAAGGCATGAAGCGGCTGAGTGACCTGACCATGTATCTGGCCATCGGCCTCATGGCGTTTATCTTCATCTTTGGCCCCACCGGGTTTATCCTGAAGAACTTTACGTACAGCTGCGGCAAGATGCTCTCGAACTACATTGACATGAGCCTCTTCACCGACCCCATCGGCAACAGCGGCTTCCCCGAGGCCAACACCATTTTTCTCTTCACCCTGGCCTTCAACTACGCCGCCCTCATGGGTATCTTCATCGCGAAGATCTCTAAGGGCC
>CAVCXN010000158.1:0-8636 GCA_963606215.1 uncultured Mycoplasmatota bacterium
GCATTGACGTTCCCAATCGTTGCAGCATAAATCGTATCCCCATCTGCCATAGTGCCAACAGGGTTGATACAGCGTGCGTAGGCATTGCGCGTCATGGATGCAATCTTGCTCATCTCCGCCTTCGTGAAGGCACCGTTCGTAACGATCGCACCTATCGTCGTGTTGCCGGCGAACATGTCTGTCTTTTTACAGATTTTATAAAGCTCCGTGCGTGAATCGACAAAATGTTTCCCATCGGGGCTTCTAAGCCCAGCCAATTCTGTGCCGGTCGCAGGATCATAGACATCGCCAAGGGCGTTAACAACCACTACTGCAGCCATTTCAAGGTCACCAAGCTTTGCCGCATACATACCGAGTCCGGAATTAGAGGCACGCTCCATGCCACATATTTTCCCAACACTTGCGCCGCATCCAGCTCCATAGTTACCGCTCTTAGGCTCGTTTTTTTCTGCGTCAAGACAGGCTGCATAGCCCATTTTGCTGTCGGGCCTGACAGATGCCGAACCGTTGCAGAGGTCATAAATGCAGGAGCCGCACACAAGAGGGACCAAAGCAAACCGTGTATCATAGCCAATGCCGCGCTCCTCAAAATATTGCATGATGCCGCTTGCCGCTGCAAGGCCGTATGCCGAGCCGCCCGCAAGCATAATCGCGTTGACCGGCGTGTCGGCTGTCGTAGGGTCAGCAAGGTGCGTCTCGATTGCGGCTGGGCCACCGCCGCTGACGTCTATCCCGACCTTCGCTTTCTTATCGAAAACAAGTACCGTAACGCCAGTCTTGGCCTCTGTATTTTGGGCGTTTCCTATACGAAGGCCATCCACGCTGCGGATATCGATCTCGTCTGCTAGGACCAATGAATTCATGATAAAACTATCCCACTTTCCTGCTCGACAGGACTCTGCCAAGTCACCGACATGTAACCAAAGGTCTCCCTTTTGCAAGGTACTTTTGCTGGTAGGGCTCTCTTTGATATTAGCATATGCCTGCATTATATCCCAGCTCTGCTTTTTTGTAAAGCAAGAGTTCTCGGCCTAAAATATCTTGGGAACAAAGAGGGAGCGCACCAGGCGCTCCCTCTTTCAAATGTCTCAAATTAAAGCTTTTCCTTGACCTTAGCCGCCTTACCCACGCGGTCACGCAGATAGTACAGCTTAGCCCGGCGGACCTTACCTCTACGGACGGTCTCGACCTTCTCGATCACAGGGCTGTAGAGGGGGAAGACCTTTTCCACGCCGACGCCGTAAGAGATGCGGCGGACGGTGAAGGTCTCGTGGATGCCGCCGTGCTTCTTGGCAATGACGGTGCCCTCGAACACCTGGATACGCTCACGGTTGCCTTCCTTGACACGCAGGTGGACACGCACGGTGTCGCCCACATTCACCTGGGGGGCAGCCTTCTCGGGCATATTCTTCTCAATAAAGTTTTTCATGAGATCCATAGTCTGTTTCTCCTCCTGTTATACAGGTGTTCATGAGACGATTCATGCCGGGACTGATTCACCCGGCGCCCCAGAGGACCACCCTTTTTACAATAGACCGTGAAGTATTTTACCAGGTCTCACCTCAGATTGCAAGGGAAATCTGCAAATTTTTTACTCAGTTTTTGCTCTTCTCTTTCATCACCCGGTCATACAAGGCTTTCCGAGAGAGATTGCAGACCCCTGCCGCTTCCTTCACGGCGTCCCTCGCCGACATCCCCTGCTCTTGCAGCTTGGCGACCATCGCCAAGCCGTCCTCCAAGGTATATTCCTCCTGCACTTTCGGCGGCGCCCCCTCAATGACCAGCACAAACTCCCCCTTGGGCGGGTTCTCGGCGTAGTGCTTGACGGCTTCACCCAAGGTTGTGCGCCGGACTTCCTCATGGAGCTTCGTCAGCTCCCGACAGAGGGCCACGCGCCGGTCCGGACCGAAGGCGGCGGATAAATCGTCCAGCGTTGCCCGCAATTTATGAGGGGCCTCATGGAAGACCATCGTCCGTTCTTCCTGCTTGAGGCTTTCCAGATGGGCCTTGCGGTTCTTCTTGTTCATCGCCAAAAAGCCCTCAAAGGTAAACCGTCCTGTCGGCAGGCCGGACACAGCCAAGGCATTCACAAACGCGCAGGCCCCCGGAATCGCCACCACAGGAATGTTCTGTGCGGCGCACTGGGCCACCAGTTCCTCCCCCGGGTCGCTGATGGCGGGGGTTCCGGCGTCCGTGACCAGGGCGCAGCTCTCTCCGGCCAGCAGGCGGCCGACCAGTTCATCCCCCCGGGTGTCGGCGTTGTGGCGGTAATAGCTCACCATGGGCTTCTTGATGCCCAGGTGGTTGAGCAGCTTCACCGTCACGCGGGTGTCCTCGGCGGCGATGAAATCCACCGTTTCCAACGTCTCCGCCGCCCGGGGCGAAAAATCCCCCAGGTTCCCGATGGGGGTGGCGACCAGATACAGCGTCCCAGCCATGGCAATGTCCTCCTTACTCTCTATACTCTATAATTCTGTCAATATTCATCTTCTGTTTGGTATTGGGTGGGCAAGATGTCCAGCCCCGGCCCGCCCTCCTTCACCGCCTCCACTAAGACGGCATAGGGTGCTTTCGTCCGGTGGTAGGATAAGAGCTGCATCCGCTTCGGCTCCAGCTTTGCCTTTTGCAGGGCGGCAAAGAGCTCCGCCAGCCGTTCCGGGCGATAGACCAGGGCAAACCGCCCACCCGTGCGGGTCAAGCGCCCCGCCGTCTGGCAGAGGTCTTCCACGGAACAGGTGTCGTCCATCCGGGCCTGCCCGCCGGATTTGCCGGACCCAGCCCGGAAATAAGGCGGGTTAGAGAGGACCAGATGAAACTGGTCGCCCTTCAGCAGGCTCTTGTCCCGCAGGTCCCCGTTCAAAATCGTCCCGGACAAGGCATTGTCCGCCAGATTCTTCCGGGCCAGCTCCGCCGCCGTGGGGTCCAGCTCGATACCCACCCGGGTCAAATTTTCTTCCCGCTGGGCCGTCAGCAAGAGCAGGGACCCTACACCGCACCCCAGGTCACACACGGACCACTTGGGCCGCAGGGTGCAAAAGCTCGCCAGCAGCACGCTGTCCCGCCCCAGCTTGAAGCAGGCGTCGGACTGGGTGAGCTGATACTTCCCCAGATATTCTACCGAAGTCACGCCTTTTCCTCCTGCTGTTCCATCGTTCGGAACTGCTGCAAGAGCCAGCGGACCATGCGCCCGGTCATGCCCCAGATGAAATGGCCCTGATACTCGTAAATGGGCACGTTCATATATCCCTTCCGCCAGGGGTAGGTCTTGGAGAAGCCGATGCGCTCATAGGGAAAATCATCGTCCACCTTGGCGGAGACGACGTAGCGATAGACCTCTTCTTTATAGTTTAACAGATAGTCCACTGGAACAAAAAACACGTTTTTGACCTCGGCAGCACTTGCCTTGAGCCGTGCCGCCCCCTCGTCACTGATCTTCGCCAGGAAAGGATACACCACGCGGTCGCTGATGTCCTGCATGATGTCCAGAGGGGCCAGGACTTGGATTTCTTCTTTGGGGATGCCAATTTCTTCCCACGTCTCCCGCAAGGCCGTTTCCTGGGGCGTCTCCCCTTTTTCTCTTCGTCCGCCAGGGAAACAGACCTCACCGGGCTGGTGTCCCACTAAAGTATCTGCCCGCGTCTCGAAGAGCAGACAGAGCTTCCCCTCCCAACGGACCAAGGGGACTAAGATCGCATACTCCCCTGCTGTCTCCTGCACCCCCAGCTCCCGATGGCTGAAATAGTCTTTGATTTCCTGAATGGTCATACACAGGCTCCTTTCTTCGGTCCTCAGGATTCGGGCACGGTGAATTTCGCGAGAGGGTCTTCTTCCTGCCAGAGGACGGTCTTACCCTGAGTCAGGCTGGCCTTCACGTCGATGAGCCGCTGGTTCCGGCTGCCCCGGAAGTGCAACTCATAGGACTTCTGGTCCTGCAAAAATGGGCCGTCTACCAACACGTCCGTCTCTTGCAGGAGCGCCGTCCAGTCCGCTCGTCCGGCGTCCCGCAGGTGCTCGAAGAGATAGCCGGTGTAGGTCCAGACGCTCAGCCCCAGGCCGTGGGCGGCCTTCGCCAGGGCCGCACAGTCCGCCGCCTGTGCAAACGGCTCCCCGCCGGACAGGGTCAGCCCCGCCATGAGGGGATTTTTTTTCAGTTCCTCGGTCAATTCCTCCACCGAGACATCCCGTCCCCCTTCCGCGTCGTGGGTGCCGGGATTGTGACACCCCGGACAGCGATGCGGACAGCCCTGGGTAAATATCGTAAACCGAAGCCCCTGGCCGTCCACAATGGAATCATGGACTATGTTGGCGATGCGCATGACAGCCTCTCCCTTCGTGACAACACCGTGAAAATTGCTTTCGTATGATACCACACTTTCCCGCCCGGAACAAGTCTGCGCTATCGAGTTTCAGTCTCCGCTGTCCCACTGGGTGCCGATACCCGCGGCCTTGGCCCGCTCGTAAATGGCTTGCGCGGCGATCAGGTCCTGCGCTGCGATGCCCACCGTTTCGTAGACAATGATCTCTTCCTCACTCTCCCGCCCGAAGCAGCAGCCCAGGAGCAAGTCACCCAGACTGCCGGTGATATCTTCTGCTTTTATCAGACCCTGCGCCAGGGGAATCAGCAAGTCGCCGGATTCCTCCAACACTGCCTCCACAGAGTCACAGAAAATTTTCCCCGCTCGGGGCAGAACAACCGGGTCCAGCTCATGTTTTTCCGACTGATAGGTCCCCACACAGCTGATGGTCGCTCCAGCCTTGACTTTGGTTCCGTCAAACACCGGGGTCGCCGAAGAGGTCACAGCAATAAGCAGGTCCGCCGCTTCCGCAACCTGGTCCGGATGCTCTGCCGGTATCAGCTTGGCCTGGGGCGCAAGCTGCTTCGTCATGCGTTCGCAGAAAGCCCGGCAGCGGGCCTGGTCGCGGCTGTAGACCAAAACCTCGTCTAAGTCCCGGACCGTCAGCATCGCCTCCAACTGCGCCGCCGCCTGGCCACCGGTGCCGATGAGCCCGCCGATCTTCGCGTTTTTTCGCCCCAGCAGGTCAAAGGCCGCGCCGGAGCTGGCCCCGGTCCGCAGCTGGGTCACGCGGGTCCCGTCCAGCATCGCCAGCAGCTCGCCCGTGGCCCCGTCCATCAGGAGGACCTGAGCGGGGGCGGTGTTCCGGCCCCTTTGGGCATTCTGCGGAAAAATGTTGATGAGCTTCACCGCCGCCGCGTCCCGATCCGGGGCGTAGGACGGCATGACGAGGAAGGCCCCGTCATGGTGAGCCTCCCGAATGACGGTGCGCAAGGGCGTCTCGATCTTCCCCTCCGCCGCCAGACGAAAGGCATCCTTGTCGGCCTGGATCGCGTCGGCCATGGAGAAAACTTGGTCAATGTCACGTTTGGATAGCAGCAGCATAGCGCGGCTCCTTTCTCAGAAAAATTTCGAAAAAAACAGTTTGCCTCAGTATACCACAAACCGGAAAAGAACGGAAACCTAACCTTTGGTTAGTTGGGTTTTCCACCGGCTTCCGCTAAACTGGGGAAAAGGAGGTTTTTAGTATGAAAGAAAAACGATTCTTCTCCCTCTTGCTGGCAGCGGGTCTGTGCGTGAGTCTGGCCGCCTGCGGCGGGACCAACGACACGGCAGACGACCCCGTCACCGAGCCGGACCAGGACCCCACCGGCTACACCGCCGAAGAGCTGGGCCAGGACGGCTTCACCCCCGCCACCCTGTCAGAGGTCAACGGCACCTGGGTGGATGGCTACGGGGCCGTCCTCCAAATCAACGCCGACGCGGAGAGCTACCTCTACCGCACTGACGAGGGCCGGGTGGGACAAGGCTGGGTCCGGGACGCCGACGGCGAAGCCTGGCTCAACTTCAACCGCTACCAACACCTCTTCGAGCTGTCCGACGACGGCAACACCATCTACATCCACCCCCTGGACAGCGAAATGGAGGATGCCCCACCCGACGCGGACACAGAGACTCTCTTTTACGAGACTTTCACCCGCGACGACACCGCCGACCCCGGCCAGTGGACCCTGGATGAATTAGACGGCGCCTGGGTGGGCGAGGACGGCTCCACCATCACCATCGACGCCGACAACTACACCTACGAAGCCCTGTGCGACGAGACCGGCTCCACCGGCGACATCACCGAGGACGAAGACGGCCGGGGCCTCTACCTTTACTTAAACGGTCACGGCTTCCTCATCCCGGACGCCGAGCGCGATACCTTCACCATCCAGTTCGTCACCGCCGACCTCCAGATGCCCGACGGCAACTACGAGACGACCTACTCCCGCGCGTAATTTCATAGTATGCGAAAGACTGGCCCCGGACGAAATCCCAATCTCGTCCGGGGCCTTGGCTTATTCTGCTTTTCCCTGCTCGTCCAGATAGGCGCAGGCAGACAGGGCCGCGACCTGCCCCTCTCCCGCAGCTTTCGCCACTTGCAGCGGGCCGCCGGTGCAGTCCCCCGCGGCAAACACGCCGGGGAGATTCGTCGCCATCGTCCGGTCGGTTTTGACGATGCCGTTCTCTGTTTCCAGGACGGGCAACAGGTCCGTGGGGGCCACGGCGGGACGGAGGATGAAGACCCCCGCGCAGGGAATCGTTTCTCCGTTGGCGATGAGGCCCGTGACGGTCAGCTCTCCCTGAATCTCGACGGTGCCGGTTTTCACAAAGGGGATGTCCGCTTCCAGCGTCTCCGGACGCCTGGGAGCCAGATACGTCACCTGACAGCCCAGGTTTTTCAGAAAATTGGCTTCCTCCGGCGCGTCCGGACTGCGGCCCACCACGGCCACCGACTTACCCCGGTACAGCATCCCGTCGCAGGTGGCGCAGTAGCTCACGCCCCGCCCCAGATACTCCGCTTCCCCGGGAAATTTCTGCTGCCGCACCACCCCGGGGGCCAAAATCAAAGCCCCTCCGGAGACGACCTGACTGCCTACGCTGACCTGGAATCCCTCCCAGGCCAGGGCGGACAGGGCACGGCCCTCCAAAAATTCCACGCCCATCTCTTTTGCGTGGTCATGAAACTGCTCCAACAGCTCCGCTCCGGACTGATGTGGCAGGCCCAGGTAATTGTCCACCCGCTCGGCCCGGGCCAAGGGACTGTCCTGCCAGCGGTTGCCCGCCACGAGGACGGTCTTGTTCCGGGCGCGGGCCGTCAACGCGGCAGACAGCCCCGCCGGGCCGCTGCCGATCACGATGATATCATACTTCATAAGCGCTCCCTCCCGCTCTCCTGTATTACTTCCATCATAGCATATCCCATCCCCCGCGTCTACTCGCGAAACGGCGTTGAAATTTTTTGCAAACCATCTTGACACGGCGTCAGAACCGCAGTATCCTATCTATGCTGACACAGCGTCAGAATGAATTTACGTTTACCAGGGAGGAAGAAACTCATGTTAGGAAACTTCACCTATTGCAACCCCACCAAGCTCTATTTCGGCGGCGGCTCGGTCGCGTCCCTAAAAAATGAGCTGCCCAAATACGGCCCCAATGTCGTCCTGGTCTATGGCGGTGGGTCCATTAAGAAGAACGGCATCTATGACCAGGTCATCGCCATCCTGAAGGACTGCGGCAAAAACGTCGCCGAAATTTCCGGCGTCATGCCCAACCCCACCCTGCCCAAGGTGTTAGAGGGCGTGGACATCTGCCGCCGGCACAAGGCCGACTTCCTGCTGGCCGTGGGCGGCGGGTCTGTCTGCGACTACACCAAGGCCGTGGCCGCCTCCGTCCACTGCGAGGAGGACCCCTGGCAGAAGTATTTCGTCCGCTTTGAGGAGCCCGCCTGCCCCGTGATTCCCCTGGGCTGTGTGCTGACCATGGTGGGCACCGGCTCGGAGATGAACACCGGCAGCGTCATCACCAATCCCGAAACGAAGGAGAAGGTCGGCAAGGTCTTCGAGAGTGAGGACGTGATGCCTAAGTTCTCCATCCTGGACCCCAACTACACCCTCACCCTGCCCAAGTACCAGATGGTCTCCGGCATCTACGACATCTTCAACCACATCTGCGAGCAGTACTTCTGCGGCGAGGACGACAACACCAGCGATTATCTCAGCGAGGGCCTCATGCGCTCCGTCATCCATTCCAGCCGCATCGCCGTGCAGAATCCCCAGGATTATGAGGCCCGCAGCAACATCATGTGGACCGCAACCTGGGCCCTGAACACCCTGGTCGAGTGCGGCAAGACCGGCGACTGGATGGTCCACATGCTGGGTCAGGCCGTCGGCGGCCTGACCAACGCCACCCACGGCATGACCCTGGCCGCCGTGTCCCAGGCGTATTACCACCACATCCTTCCCTACGGCCTGCCCAAGTTCAAGCGCTTCGCCGAAACCGTCTGGGACATTGACCCCGACGGCAAGACCGACGAAGAAGTTGCTCTGGCCGGTCTGGATGCCATGAAAGCCTGGATGGAGGAGATCGGCGTGGTGATGCACCTGACCGAGCTGGGCGTAGACGAGTCCATGCTGGACCAGCTGGCCGACCTGACCTTCCGCATGAACGGCGGGTACAAGGCCCTTGAGCGGGACGAGATCCTCAAAATCTTCCGCGAAAGCCTGTAAGCGCCATGCCCAAAGCCTCCCAAGCCCGGACCAACGCCCGCAAAGAGGAGATCATCTCCGCCTGCGCCGC
>CAVCXN010000159.1:0-3712 GCA_963606215.1 uncultured Mycoplasmatota bacterium
ATCACAAACCAAATGGTGTGAGCGGCCATTTTATCGATGATCCGTCAATTCATTGTTTCATTTTGCTTTGCGCGGTACAATAGCGTGACGATTTGCCCGCGGGTGCAGTCTGCCCTGGGGCGAAACTGCCCGTCTCCGGTGCAAAGACGTTTGTTGCAACACATTCCGTGATACCGTTTTTGCCCGCCCACTAGACCGCCTTAGAATAGTAGGCATCCTGCGGCGCATCGGAAAACTCGACAGTGGGTAAGGTAAACGATAGATGATAAGTACCTTCCATTGTGGGGCCGCCTCATGATCTTTTACTGGCAGAAGCGGAAATCAAAGCAGCGGCCATTGCGGACCCACAAAGTGGCCAGTTCCAACCGGACGTCATCATTCAGGTTGGAGATATTTCCATCCAGCTCGCAAATACCGCTACCAGCGAGTTGCTGACGAAGATTGGTAGCACATTGCTTCATCATGCTGTATAATGCGAAATGCTGCCAAGAGCACGGCGACGGCTTTGCCCGGGATGGAGTTTCTTTTTGAATCGTAGTTTATAGAGAAGTTCCTTTTCTCTAAATTTACCAGATGCCGAGCAAATGCTGGGCCAACAGACTGGTACCTGTGATCCCAGCCCAGCAGCACAAGCCCAACAGGAGGGGCTTGCCGCCGGTGCGAACTAATTTGATGATGTTTGTGTTCAGGCCGATGGCGACCATGGCGACCACGATGAGAAATTTACTCAGCGTTTTCAGCGGCGCAAAGAAGGAGACATCTACCCCAAAGTGAACGGCGATGGTGGTGATGAGGCAGGCCGCGATAAAATACAGGATGAAGAAGGGGAAGATGGCTTTCAGGCTTACACCTTTGCCTTGCTCTTTCCGTCCCTTTTTGGTCTGGATGAGCGCCAGAACCAGGGTGATAGGGATGATGGCCAGGGTCCGGGTGAGTTTGACGGTCACGGCCTTGTCCAGGGTCGCCGTGCCCAGGCCACACATGCTGTCCCAGGTGGCGGCGGCAGCGGTAACGGAAGAGGTGTCGTTCACAGCCGTTCCCGCAAAAATACCGAAGGCTTCCCCGGAGGTGGTATTAAAGCCGATGGCGTGGCCCAGGATGGGGAAGAGGATGGCGGCCAGCACATTAAAAAAGAAGATAACCGAGATGGCCTGGGCTACCTCTTCGTCGTCGGCGTCGATGACCGGCGCGGTGGCAGCGATGGCCGAGCCGCCGCAGATGGAGGAGCCGACCCCGATGAGGGTCGAGATTTTACTGGGGATATGCAGGATTTTATGCAGGGAGAAGGCGATGATCAAAGAGGCCGTGATGGTACACAAAATGATAGGCAGGGATTGCTTTCCCGTGCGCAGCACCACAGTTAGATCCAGGCCAAAGCCCAGCAGAATGACAGCCCATTGCAGCACTTTTTTCGATGTGAACTTGATGCCGGGGGCCATAAACCCTTGGCCTTTCCAAGGAATGGCGATCAGCATCCCAAGCAAAATTGCGAGGATCGGCCCGCCTATGATGGGGAAGCGTGTGCCCAGCCACCAGGCGGGCAGCGCGAGAAGGAGGCACAGCAGCATGCCGGGCCCTTTGGTTCGGATGAATTCCATTGACATTCTCTCTCTTTTCTCAGGGTGTTTTGGAATGGGACTTTTGCAAGATAACGTGACGTCCCTTGCATTCCAGCAAACCGTCCCGACGGAGCTTACTCAGCTCGGCAGACATGGCGCTGCGATCCACGCCGAGATAATCTGCCAAGGCTTGACGGTCCAGGGACAGGGTGAAGGACGGGCTGCCCACCTGCCGAGCTTCTCCGGTCAGGTAAGCCATGAGCTTTTCCCGGGTGGTCCGCTTGGACAGCAGGGAGAGCTTCTGCGTCAGCAGCAGGTTTTTTCCGGCTACCACTTGGAGCAGGTTCGTGACCAGACGCCGGTGAAACACACAGGAATCGTCACAGGTGTTCAGCACATGCTGGCAGTCCAGCAGTAAGATATTGCTGTCCTGGGCGGCCTCCACCGTGACTGGCAAGGTATCTGTCCCCGCGCAGGCAAAGGCTTCCCCGAACAGATGGGGCGGTTGGATCAAGGCTACCAAGCTCCGGTTTCCATAGTAATCCTCTTGGATGACATGGACTGCACCGGAGAGAACCAGTCCCACCCACCGGGCCGGATCGCCCGCCCGGAAGATCATCTGGTGTTTACCCGCCCGGAGCTGTCTGGCTCCTAGGCAGGGGAGTAGCCCTTCCAATTCCTGGGGAGAAATGCCCTGAAACAGGGGGCTTTGCCCCAGTAGCGCCAGATATTCCCGCATTTTTTCCCTCCTTTGTTGGATTTCCAACATACGCATCCTATTCATCCTACTAAAATGGGATCAGAAAGTCAAGGGGCGCTGCCCCGGGAGGTAAGATAGTATGGTACGAAAAATCATTAAGATCGAGGAAGAAAGCTGTAATGGGTGCGGCATCTGCGCGGAAGCCTGCCACGAGGGGGCCATCCAGATGGTCAACGGCAAGGCAAAGCTGACCCGGGAGGACTATTGTGACGGCTTGGGAGACTGCCTGCCCGGATGTCCCACTGGGGCCATCACCTTTGAGATGCGGGAGGCCCCGGCCTATGATGAGGCTGCTGTTCTGCGGGCAAAGCAGGTGGCACAGGCTCCGCTCCATCCCCACGCCATGCACATCTGTCCCGGCAGTATGAGCCGGACCATCTACCATCAGCCGATGGAACCAGCGGCCCCGGCTGCACCGGCCGCCAGCTGCCTGAACCAGTGGCCGGTGCAGATCAAGCTCGTGCCGGTTCGCGCACCCTACTATCAGGGTGCCCACTTGCTGGTGGCCGCAGACTGCACGGCCTATGCCTACGGAAATTTTCATCAGGAATTTATGAAGGATCATATCACGATCATCGGATGTCCCAAGCTGGATGATATCGACTACTGGGACAAGCTCACCCAAATTCTCTTGGCCAACGATATTCAAAGCCTGACCATCACCCGCATGGAGGTGCCCTGCTGCGGCGGCTTGGAGAACGCGGCAAAGCGCGCATTGCTGGCCAGCGGGAAGCAGATCCCCTGTCAGGTTGTGACGTTTTCGGCGGATGGACGGATCCTGAGTCGCTGAGCGCAGAAAAAATGAGCAAGACCCCGGCGTGCTGTGTTTGGCGCGCCGGGGTTTTGTCAAACGAAGGGCAGAAGTGCAACAGTTTGCAAATAAATTGACAAAACGAACCTGGTTTATTTGCACAAAGAAAAATTGCTCCCATCGTTTTCCTTTTGTACCACCGGCAGGATGAAAGGATTCTGCAAGGTTTTATGCAGGAATTTTGGGTAGAACCTTCATTTACAAGGTGACGGAGAAGATGCTAGAATGAATTTGTCAGATCGATCGACGGGCCGCAAGCGACGGCTCGTCTCTGAACATAAAGGAAATTTCCAGCGAAATGGGTCCCCATTTCCCCTGGGACAAGGAGGAGTCAACGTGGCAAGAAAGCGCAAGACAATGGATGGCAATACTGCGGCGGCACATGTGGCCTATGCCTTTACGGAGGTCGCGGCGATCTATCCCATCACCCCGTCCTCCGTTATGGCGGAACTGTCGGACAAATGGTCCGCAGAAGGGCGAAAGAATATGTTTGGCCAGCCGGTCAAGGTATCGGTCATGCAGTCGGAGGGCGGCGCAGCGGGCGCAGTTCACGGCTCTCTGACCGCGGGTGCCCTGACCACC
>CAVCXN010000159.1:3730-6626 GCA_963606215.1 uncultured Mycoplasmatota bacterium
ATGTATAAGATCGCCGGCAGCTTGCTGCCCGGCGTGACCCATGTCTCGGCCCGTGCGCTGGCGACCCACGCCCTGTCCATCTTCGGCGACCACAGCGACGTGATGTCCTGCCGCTCCACTGGCTACGCCATGCTGTGCAGCAACAATCCCCAGGAGGTCATGGACTTGGGTGCCGTGGCGCATCTGGCGGCCATCGGTGGCCGGGTGCCCTTCCTGCACTTCTTCGACGGCTTCCGAACCTCCCACGAGATCAAAAAAGTGGAGATGTGGGACTATGAGGATCTCAAGGACATGGTGGATATGGACGCCCTGTCCGCCTTCCGCGCCCGCGCGCTGAACCCTGAGCACCCCGTTCTGCGTGGTTCGGCCCAGAACCCGGATATCTTCTTCCAGGTTAACGAGACACGGAACCAGTACTATGACGCTCTGCCTGATGTGGTCGAAGAATACATGGGCAAGGTCAACCAGAAACTGGGAACCAACTATCAGCTCTTCAATTACTACGGTGCGCCCGACGCCGAGACGGTTATGGTCGCTATGGGTTCCATGTGCGACGCCGCTGAGGAAGTGGTGGATTACATGAACGCCAAGGGCGAAAAGGTCGGCCTGGTGAAGGTCCGCCTCTACCGTCCCTTTGCAACGGATCGTTTCGTAGCCGCTCTGCCCGCCACCACCAAGAATGTGGTGGTCATGGACCGCTGTAAGGAGCCTTCCTCCATCGGCGAGCCACTTTACCTGGATGTTGTGGCAGCGCTGGCCGGAAGTTCCTTTGCCGGGGCAAAGGTCGTGGGCGGCCGCTATGGTCTGGGCTCCAAGGACACCACTCCCGGCGGCATCCTGGCCGCCTTTCGCAATGGCCAGAGCGACGAGCCTATTCGCAGCTTCACCATCAATATCACCGACGACGTGACCCACCGCTCCCTGCCCATCCTGGAAGAGCCGGACGTGGCTGACCAGGACACCATTGCCTGTAAATTCTGGGGTCTGGGCGGCGACGGCACCGTGGGCGCCAACAAAAACTCCATCAAGATCATCGGAGACAACACCGATATGCAGGTCCAGGCTTACTTCCAGTATGACTCGAAGAAGTCCGGGGGCATTACCATCAGCCACCTGCGGTTCGGCAAAAATGAGATCAAAGCCTCTTACTATGTCACCAAGGCCGACTTCGTGGCATGTCATCTGGCTTCCTATATTGAAAAGTTCGACATCGTCCAGGATATCAAGCCTGGCGGCACCTTCCTGCTCAACTGTTCTTGGAATCTCCAGGAGCTGGAAGAGCATCTGCCCGCCGCTGCCAAGCGTTACCTGGCTCAGAATAACATCAAGATGTACACCTGCGACGCCACCAACAAGGCCATTGAGCTGGGCATGGGCAACCGCTCCAACACGATCCTCCAGGCCGCTTTCTTCAAGCTGGCCAAGGTCATCCCTGTGGAAGAGGCTGTCCAGCACATGAAGGACGCCATTGTGAAGAGCTACGGCCACAAGGGTATGGATGTCATTATGCGCAACTACAACTCTGTGGACGCTGGCGTGGAAGGCGTGCAGGAGATTCAGATCCCCAGCGGCTGGGCCGATGCCCAGGATGAGGCGGCGGCACCGGAGATCAAAACTGATCGTCCGGAGCTGGCCCGGTACGTCACCGACGTGATGATTCCGGCCAACGCCATGCGCGGCGATGCGATCCCTGTCTCCAAGTTCATGCCCGGCGCGGATGGCACCCTGCCCCAGGGCACCGCTGCTTTTGAAAAGCGCGGCATCGCTGTCAAAGTTCCCAGCTGGGACCCTGATAAGTGCGTGCAATGTAATATCTGCTCCTATGTCTGCCCTCATGCCTGCATCCGCCCCATGGTCATGTCCGCAGATGAAGTGGTGGAGGCGCCCAAGCAGACCAAGATGCACGACATGCGCGGCAAGGGCTGTGAGATCTACGCCTATACCATGACCGTTTCTACCATGGACTGCACCGGTTGCGCCTCCTGCGTGGAGGCTTGCCCTGCCAAGACCAAGGCCCTGACGATGGAGCCTCTGGCCACCCAGTTGGACCAGCAAGAAGTCTTTGACTATGGCATGGAGCAGGTCACACAGAAAGAGTTGCCATTTGCTGCCGAGACGGTGAAGGGTAGCCAGTTCCAGCAGCCTCTGTTCGAGTTCTCCGGGGCTTGTGCCGGCTGCGGCGAGACACCTTACGTCAAGCTGGTCACCCAGCTCTTTGGCGACCGGATGTACATCGCCAACGCCACCGGTTGCTCCTCCATCTGGGGCGGCAGTGCTCCGTCCACCCCCTACACGGTGAACAAAGAGGGGAGAGGCCCTGCCTGGGAAAACTCCCTCTTCGAGGATGGCGCCGAGTTCGGCTACGGCATGAATTTGGCCGTAAATGCCCGCCGCACCGCGGCGGCTGACCTGGCCCGCGAGTTGGCTCAGAAGGAAGAGACTCCTGCGGCCGTCACCCTCTGCGCCCAGAAGTGGCTCAACCACCGGAAGGAGACGGTCGGCTCCCGAACCACCGGCCAGGCACTTACCGAAGCTCTGGCCAAGGCCCTGGCCTCCAGCGCAGCCAACCAGGAGGAGCTGAAAGCTCTCTATGAGATGCGCGATATGTTCGGCCAGAAGTCCGTCTGGGCCTTCGGCGGCGATGGCTGGGCTTATGACATCGGCTACGGCGGTGTGGACCATGTTTTGGCCTCCGGCGAGAATATCAACATCCTGGTCCTGGATACCGAGGTCTACTCCAACACCGGCGGTCAGGCTTCCAAAGCCACCAATACCGGTGCTGTGGCCCAGTTTGCGGCCGCAGGCAAGAGCGTTGCCAAGAAAGATCTGGCAGCCATCGCCATGCAATATAACAACGTCTATGTGGCGCAGGTCGCTATGGGCGCAGATTATAACC
>CAVCXN010000160.1:0-3625 GCA_963606215.1 uncultured Mycoplasmatota bacterium
CCCAAGGATGGCGTGTCCAAGGTCCAGGCATTGCAGATGCAGACCCAAGAAGGCGGCAACGTCGGCGTGTGCGCCGTCCACGGCAACTTCGACGATGCCCAGACCGGCGTGAAGACCCTCTTCTCCGACGAGCGTCTGCGGGATGATCTGGCGAAGCGGGGTTACTTCCTCTCCTCTGCCAACTCCATCAACTGGGGCCGCATCCTGCCGCAGCTGGTCTATTACATCTCCGCTTACTGCGACCTGCTGAACCTGGGCAAGATCCAGATGGGCGAGAAAGTCAACTACTGCGTGCCCACCGGCAACTTCGGCAATATCCTGGCCTGCTGGTACGCCGGTCAGATGGGCCTGCCTGTCGGGAAGCTCATCTGCGCCTCCAACAGCAACAATGTGCTGACCGACTTCCTGGCCACCGGCACCTATGACCGCAACCGCCCCTTCCACACCACCATGTCCCCCTCTATGGATATCCTGGTGTCCAGCAATCTGGAGCGTCTGCTCTTTGCCTTGTCCGGCCAGGACGACAAGCTGGTGGCGGAGTACATGCAGCAGCTGAACAAGAAGGGCGGCTACACCGTCTCCGATGAGATCAAGGCCAAGCTCAAGTCCGACTTCTACGGCGGCTTTTGCAGCGAGGAGGAGACGAGCAAGGTCATTGCCGAGGTCTGGAAGAAGTATAACTATCTGATCGACCCCCACACCGCCGTGGCCTATGACGTGATGGAGAAATATCGCCAGGAGACGGGCGACACCAACAAGACCGTTTTCGTCTCCACCGCCAGCCCCTTCAAGTTCTGTGACAGCGTGCTCCACAGCCTGGGTGTGGCCGAGGTCAAGGACGGCATCGACGCCCTGGACCAGCTCTCCCAGACCACGGACCGCCCCGCCCCCGTGCCCCTGGCCTCCCTGCGGGACAAGGCCGTGCGCTTCACCGAGAGCGTGGACAAGGAGAAGATGGAGGACGTGGTGCTGGAGATGCTGAAGTAAGGAGGCGCCTGTGGCACTGTATACCCTTGGCGATACCCACCTGTCTCTGTCGGTGAACAAGCCCATGGATGTCTTCGGCGGGGTGTGGCAGGGGTACCTGGACAAGCTGGCCGAGGGATTTTCCATCCTTCAGCCGGAGGATACGTTGGTCATCCCCGGGGATATCTCCTGGGGCATGAGCCTGGAAGAGGCCGAGGCCGACTTCGCCTGGCTGGATGCCTGGCCCGGCACAAAAATCCTGCTCAAGGGCAACCACGACTACTGGTGGAACAGCATGGCGAAGATGACCCGCTTTTTTGAAGAAAAGGGGTTTACGAGCCTCAAAATTCTACACAATACCTGTTACTTTTATGGTAACGTAGCCCTGTGCGGCAGCCGGGGCTGGTTCTTTGAAGAGGAGGGGGCGGACAAGGCCCAGAACGAGAAAATCTTAAACCGGGAGGTGGGGCGCTTGGAAACGTCCCTGAAAGCCGCCGGAGACAAGGAAAAGCTGTGCTTTCTCCACTACCCCCCCATCTTCAAGGGCTACCGGTGTCCGCCGGTGCTGGACCTGCTGACCCAGTACGGCGTGACCACCTGCTACTACGGCCATCTCCACGGCAAGAGCCTGCGCCGGGCAGTGCAGAGCACCTGGAACAACGTGGCCTACCGGCTGGTCTCGGCGGACTACCTCAACTTCCGACCGGAAAAAATCTTAGATTAAAGAAAAAAAGGCTGGTAATTCGGATAAGAATCTGATAAGATAGCCTATATATACTGCAATACGATGCCCTTTTCGAGGCCCGCGCGCCCAAAAACGGCATTTCACAGGAGGAAAAAGGACATGAATGTCAAGAGCGTTGTTGAAAACAAAGAGAAGTTTCAGGTCGAGCTGACCATCGAGGTCGGCCAGGAAGAGTTCGAGGCTGGCCTGGACAAGGCGTATCGCAAGAGCCGCGGCAGCATCTCCGTGCCTGGCTTCCGGAAGGGCAAGGCCCCCCGTAAAGTCATCGAGGGCATGTATGGCGCCGGTGTGTTCTATGAAGACGCCGTGGAGGAAATCTATCCTCAGGCTTGCCAGGACGCCATCGTGGAAAAGGGCCTGGACTTTGTGGCGCCTCCCCAGGTGGAGATCCTGTCTCTGGGGAAGGAGGGCTTTACCTTTAAGGCAACCGTGACCGTTCGTCCTGTTGTCACCCTGAAGCAGTATAAGGGCCTGGAGGCCGACAAGGTCCTGCCCACCGTCACCGAGGCTTCCGTGGAGAACGAGCTGAAGCAGTTCGTGGACCGCGCCACCCAGCTCGAGCCTGTGGACCGCGCCGCCGAGATGGGCGACAGCATGGTCATGGACTATGAGGGCTGCAAGGACGGCGTTCCCTTCGAGGGCGGCGCTGCCAAGGGCTATGAGCTGGCCCTGGGTTCCCACACCTTCATCCCCGGCTTCGAAGAGGGCGTTGTGGGCATGAAGGCCGGCGACGAGAAGACCATCGACCTGACCTTCCCCGAGAACTATCACTCTGAGGACCTGGCTGGCAAGGCCGTCCAGTTCACCGTCAAGTGCATCGAGGTCAAGGAGAAGAAGATCCCCACCATCGACGATGAGTTCGCCAAGGACGTGTCTGAGTTTGACACCCTGGCTGAGTTTAAAGACGATCTGAAGCAGAAGATCATCGACCGCAACATGGCCCAGAGCGAGGCCAAGTTCCGCCAGGCTCTGCTGGGCCAGCTGTGTGACCAGATCGACATCGAGCTGCCCGAGGCTATGGTGAACGCCCAGATCGACAGCCTGATGAACAACTACGCTGCCCGCCTGGAGCAGCAGGGCATCAGCCTGGAGATGTACCTGCAGTACATGCAGATGGACATGGACAAGCTGCGCAGCGACCTGAAGGAGCCTGCCCAGACCCAGATCAAGCAGCAGCTGGCCCTGGACGCTGTCGTGGCTGCCGAGAACATTACCATCTCCGACGAGGACGTGGACGAGGAGATCAAGAAGGCTGCTGCCAACCTGAACGTGCCCTATGAGCGCGTCATCGAGGGCCTGGACAAGCAGGGCCTGAAGGCTGACCTGGCCCGTGACCGCGCCATGGCTGCCGTGGCTGCTGAGGCCAAGCCCCACCTGATCACCGCCGACGAAGAGACCGGCGAGATCAAAGTCACCGAGGTCAAGAAGGACGAGCCTGCCGAGGAAGAGAAGGCAGAGGAGAAGCCCAAGAAGACCACCCGCAAGAAGAAGACCGAGGAGACTGCTGACGGCGAGGAGAAGAAGCCCGCCGCCAAGAAGACCAGAGCCAAGAAGACCACCGAAGAGGGCGAGGAAGCCCCCAAGAAGACCACCCGCAAGAAGAAGGCTGAAGAGCCTAAGGGTGAGGAATAATTTTCCGTCAGGCGGGCATACTGTGCTCTGAATGGAAAAGGAGATCAAGCGATTATGAGTTTAGTGCCCTATGTAGTGGAGCAGACCAACCGGGGGGAGCGTTCTTACGACATCTTCTCCCGCCTGCTCAACGACCGGATCATCTTCCTCTCGGAAGAGGTCAATGATACCACCGCCAGCCTCATCGTGGCCCAGCTGCTGTATCTGGAGTCCCAGAACCCCGACCAGGACATTCAGTTCTATATCAACAGCCCCGGCGGATCGGTGACGGCTGGCATGGCG
>CAVCXN010000161.1:0-10146 GCA_963606215.1 uncultured Mycoplasmatota bacterium
AGCAGACACCTTCCTGAATGAAAGAGGACTGTCTGGATTAGCATAAAGAATGTCTTTGGAGGCTGGGTATGTGTTATCCAGCCTCCTTTTGGTATGTCACGCCACCTTCCCCCTGTGCATAGAATACCAGCGTAGGGAAGGAGGCGGTCCGAATGAAATGGATGGACCGGGAGCGGAGCTTTTGGGTGGTGGGGGGCGACCTGCGTCAGCGGGCCTTGGCGCGACTGCTCCGGGAGGACGGCCACACCGTCCACATCGCCGGGCTGGAAGGCGAGGGCCTGGAGCCGGAGCCTCTTGGCCCTGGGCTGGCGCTGGCGCACTGCGTGATCTTACCCCTGCCGGTGGCGGTGGGAGAGAGCTTTGTACACACCCCGCTCAGTTCTGCTCGTCTGCCGCTGGCCCAGGCGCTGGACTGCCTGCGGCCCGGCCAACTGGTCTGCGGCGGCATGATCGCCCCGGCGGTGGCGGCGGAGATGGAGCGCCGGGGTCTGCGCTGGGCGGATTACTACGCCCGGGAAGAGTGCATGGTGGCCAACGCCGTGCCCACGGCGGAAGGCGCTGTCCAGGTGGCCATGGAGGAGCTGCCCATCACGCTCCACAGCGCCCGGGTCCTCATTTTGGGCTTTGGTCGGGTGGGGAAGCTCACCGCCCACCGGATGGGGGCGCTGGGAGCAAAAGTCACGGTTTCGGCCCAGTCCTATGAAGACCTGGCTTGGGCGGCGGCCTACGGCTACGAGACGGACCGGCTGGAAGACCTGGCCTGGGAGCTGGGGGGCTTTGACCTCATCGTGAACACCATCCCCGCCCCGGTGCTGGACGAACGGCGGCTGCGCTGGGTGGACCCGGGGGCGTTTCTGCTGGACCTGGCCTCCGCCCCCGGCGGGATCGACCGGGCGGCGGCCCAACGGCTCGATTTACAGGTCTTGCAGGCCCCCGGTCTGCCGGGACGAGTGGCCCCGGTGACGGCGGCGGCTGCCATCCGGAACGCCGTGTATCATATCTTATGGGAACAGGAGGCATAGCGCCATGGAGGAGACACGGGTGGGGTTTGCCCTCACCGGATCGTTCTGTACCCTGGACAAAGCGCTGCGGGCCATGGAGGAGACCGCAGCGAGCTACCCTAACATCCTCCCCATCCTTTCCGAGACGGCGGCGGCAACGGACACCCGCTTCGGCCGGGCAGAAGCCTTCCGGGAGCGGGCGGAGATCGCCTGCGGCTGCCGGGCCATGACGAGCATCCCGGAGGTGGAACCGATCGGCCCCAAGGGGCTGCTGGATGTGCTGGTCATTGCCCCCTGCACGGGGAATACTCTGGCGAAGCTGGCCGCTGGCATCGCGGACACGGCGGTGACGATGGCGGCCAAAGCCCATCTCCGCAACGGGCGGCCGGTCGTTCTGGCGGTGTCCACCAACGACGGGCTGGCGGGGGCGGCGAAGAACATCGGGGAGCTGATGGCCCGGAAGCACATCTATTTTGTCCCCTTCCGCCAGGATGACCCAGAGGGGAAGCCTACGTCCCTGGTGGCCGACATGACCCAGGTGACGGCGGCCATTGCCGCCGCGCTGGAAGGGCGGCAGCTCCAGCCGGTCTTGCTGGGGGCACAGACATAAATTCACCTTTGTTTTGGGGGCCGCAGGTTTCTGCGGCCCCTTCCGCTTGAAAAAGACGGGCGCTTGGGATACAATACATAAAAAATCCCCCTGAACCCATACGAACAAGAGGAAGTGAAAACCATGCGCAGAAAAACTTATGAAACAGACCCCCAGACCATGGCTGACCTGACGGCAGGCAAAGAGACGGTCTGGAAAAACCCCCGCTACGTCCCCTTTGACTTGGTGCGCGGCCTGTGCGACCTGGTGGTGTCCGAGGCGGACATTGCCGACGCCGAGGCGCGGCTGGCCCGCTTCGCGCCCTTTTTGGAACAAGTCTTCCCGGAGACGCAGGCCAACCACGGCCTGATCGAGTCCCCCCTGGCCGAGCTGAACAAGATGCAGCCTGCTTTGGAAAAAGCCTACGGGGTCAGTATTCCCGGTCGTCTCCTGCTGAAAAAGGACAGCCACTTGGATATTGCTGGGTCCGTCAAGGCCCGGGGCGGCATTTATGAAGTCCTCAAGCACGCGGAGGACCTGGCCCTGGCCACCGGAAAGATCACCGAGCAGGACGATTACGCCGCCTTTGCCGGGGAAGAAATGCAGAAATTTCTGGGCGGCTACACCGTGCAGGTGGGCTCCACTGGCAACCTGGGCCTGTCCATCGGCATCATGAGCGCAGCCCTGGGCTTTCGGGTCATCGTCCACATGAGCGCCGACGCCAAGCAGTGGAAAAAGGACCTGCTGCGGAGCAAGGGCGTGGAGGTCATCGAGTACGCCGACGACTATTCCCGCGCCGTAGAAGAGGGCCGGAAGCGCTCCGAAGCCGACCCCACCAGCTACTTCGTGGACGACGAAAAATCCGTCACCCTCTTCCTGGGCTACGCCGTGGCCGCCAAGCGGCTGAACGCCCAGCTGAAGGAAAAGGGCATTGTCGTGGACGAGGCCCATCCTCTCATCGTCTATGTCCCCGCCGGGGTGGGCGGGGCACCGGGCGGCGTGAGCTATGGCCTGAAGCGGCTGTATGGCGACAACGTCCACTGCTTCTTTGCCGAGCCGACGCAGTGCCCCTCGGTCCTGCTGGGCATGGCGACGCAGAAATTTGAACAAGCCAACGTCCGGGACTATGGACTCTCCGGCAAGACCGAGGCCGACGGCCTGGCCTGCGCCAGCCCCTCCAGCTTTGTCTCCCGGATCATGACCAATCTCGTCTCCGGCGAGTTCACCGTCTCCGACGGGAAGCTCTATGACTTCCTCCGCCTGCTGGTGGAGACGGAGGGGGAGCGGATCGAGCCCTCCAGCTGTGCCGCCTTCCAAGGCCCTGTGGCCCTGTGCCAGGCCGAGGGGAGCGTGGCCTACTGCCGGGAGCAGGACCTCACCCCCGACCTGCTGAACCACGCCACCCAGATCGTCTGGGCTACCGGCGGCCGTCTGGTCCCGGAGGAGATCTGGGACGTGTATCTGAAGACCTATCTGAATGCCTGAGCTGACGGACAAGAATGGATAAAAAAGGCTCCCGCCGCAGGAGGATGAATTCCTGCGGCGGGAGCTGTTTCTGTCTCAAAAAATTTACTGGGGCTGAACGAGTTCGCTCTCAAACCCGTAGCCGTAGGCGATGCCATAGGCGATGCCATAGGCGTCAGCGGCGGCCCAGCGGTCCAGCAGGTCGCCCTCCATGGCGGCCTTGCGGACCTCGGGGACGGTGTGGAAGCCGTGCTCGATGATGATGGCGGGCACGCCCACGGAGGTGGCCCCGCGCAGGACCCCGTAAAAATCACTGCCGTTGCTCTGGCGGCGGGCGAAGACGGTGCCGGGGTTTTCTATGCTGTCGTTGTAGGGTTCCGTCCAGAGGGGGACGTTGTTGAGCTGGACGGTCGTAAAATCCTCCCGGGTGGCAGTGCCTGCGTTGTAAGAGGCCAGGGCCAGGTTGGTGCCAATGGCGTTGGTGACGGCCAGGGGTTCGGGGGAGGCGCAGGTCAGGTTGCTGGCCAGCAGGATGGGCTTGTTCAGGGCGATGGGCTGTTCGCAGGTGGGGGCGCCGTTGGCGTTGTCGGCGTTGGCGTTGGTGTGCAGGGAGAGCAGGAGGTCGCTATCGACTTGCCCGGCGTAGGTGCCCCGGAGGGTCAGGTGGGCCGTGTCCAGGGTGTCGTTGCTGTAGCCGTCCAGGGTGATGGTCCCGCTGTCCCGGGTCAGGTAGGACGAGATGCCGTAGGTATCCTGAAGGATATCGCGGAGCTTGAGGGCGATGCGCAGGGAGGCGTCGCCCTCGGCATAGCCGTAGCCGTCGGCGACATCCATATAATTCTTGCCCGCAAAGTGGCCGGGGTCGATGCAGACGAGCAGGTTGCTGGCCAGGACGCCGGAGCTTGTCTCCCCGGCGTAGGTGTCTGTGTCCGTGGGGACGGTTTCGACGGCGTACTCATACTGCACGATCTGGTCGCTGTCCAGCTGGTCAGTCACGCTCCAGTCCGCCCCGCCGGGCTGTCCGTCGGAGTCCACGGTGGAGACGGTGGTCCATTCACCGATGCTGGTGCCATCCCTGGCGATGCGCTTTTTCAGAATGTACTGCTGAACCTGCCCGTCCAGGGCGTCGGGCCAGGTGACGGCCATCTGCTGGCGGGAGAGACGCTTTGCCGTGACGCCGGTGACGGTGAGAGGTTCTTTGTCGGCCGGGGTGGGATCAGGGGCAGTGGGCGTGGTGTCGTTGGCAGGGTCGGCGGTGCTGGTGTCCTCTGTGGGGGCTTGGGTGTCCGCAGATGGGGCGGGGGAGGAACAGCCGGCCAGCCCCAGGGTGAGCGCCAAAAGCGCCCCGGCAGCCAGGGCGCGGCGGGAACGGAAACGATGCATGGGAGCAACCTCCTGATGTTTGAGTTTTGTCGTTTGACAACCTGTTTATTGTAGCACGTTCTCTCAAAAACGCAAGGGGCGCGGCCCTTTACTTTTCCCGCAAAACTGAGTATCATAGACGTATTCGATTTTTAGTGGTATCTGCCGCGCAGGACCGGAAGGAGGGGACAGGTACATGATGGACTTTGCCCAATGGAAAGCGGCCTGGGGCGTGCGGCTCAACGACCAGCAGGAGGCAGCGGTGCAGGCCGCCGAGGGTCCGGTGCTGCTCTTGGCCGTCCCCGGCAGCGGGAAGACGACTGCCCTCATTCACCGGCTGGGGTACCTTATCTTCTGCCGGGGCGTGACCCCGGAGAACATCTTGACCGTGACCTACACCGTCTCCGCCACCCGGGACATGGCGGCCCGCTTCGCCCAGGTCTTCGGGGCGGACTTGGCGGGGCGCTTAGAATTCCGGACCATCAATGGACTCTCCGCCCGCATCATCCGGTATTATGAAAGGGCCAAGGGGCGGAAAGCCTTTGAACTCATCACCAGTGAGCGCAAGCTCTCGAGTCTGGTGGCCGACCTCTGCCAGAAGGCCACGGGGGAGTTTCCCACAGAGAGTACGGTAAAATCGCTTCGGACGGCCATCACTTACATCAAAAACAAGCAGCTCGGCCCGGAAGCCATCGAAAAATATCCACTGGATGACCTTCCGGCGGGGAAAATTTATCAGGACTACTGCGCGGCGCTAAAAGCCTACGGCTGGATGGATTTCGACGATCAGATGGTCTACGCTGCCCGCATCCTGCGGAAGTATCCGGATATTTTGGGGGCCTTTCAGAACCGCTATCGCTACCTCTGCGTCGATGAGGCGCAGGACACCTCCCGCATCCAGCACACGATCCTGCGCCTGCTGGCGGGCCAGCGGCAGAACCTTTTTCTGGTGGGTGACGAGGACCAGAGCATCTATGGCTTCCGGGCAGCGGAGCCGTCGGCCCTGCTCCACTTTGAGCAGGACTACCCGGGGGCGAAAATTCTGCTCCTGGAACGCAATTACCGCTCCACCGCCACCATCGTCCGGGCGGCGGATGCCTTCATCCGTCAGAACCAGCACCGGCGGGACAAGCACATGGTAGCCGTCCGGGATGACGGTCCGGTCATTCAGCCTATCTGGGTGGCGGACCGAGGGGAGCAGTACGAGTTTCTCGCCCGCCTAGCCGCCACCTGCGACCGGGAGACGGCAGTTCTGGCCCGGAACAACGACAGCGCCCTGCCTGTCCTGGATCTGCTGGACCGGCAGGGCCTTGGCTGCCGCTGCCGTCAGATCGAGGGGAGCTTCTTTTCCCACCGGATCGTCCGGGATGTGGAACACTTCATCACCCTGGCCTACGAGCCGACGAATGGGGAGGCGTTTCTCCACATCTATTATAAGTTGGGGGCCAGCATCAAAAAGGCGGCGGCGCACTGGGCCGTGCGGGAGAGCCGACAGACGGGACAGCCGATTTTGGAACTCCTGGCTGACTGCCCCGGCATCTCCCAAAAGGGGCGGCACCGCTGTGACGCGTTGGCCCGCCGCTTCCAGCTCCTGCCCGGGCTGACGGGGGACCAGGCCATCGACCGCATCCGCCGGACCCTGGGCTACGGGGCCTATCTGGACGACCGGGAGATGGACAGCGGGAAGTTAGACATTTTGGAGAGCCTGGGCAAGCAGACGGACAGCCCCAAGGCGCTCCTGGCCCGCCTGCGGGAGTTGCAGGGCATCGTGGCCCAGGGGTCCAGTGACCCGGAAAGCCCCTTTCTCATCTCCACCATCCATTCCAGCAAGGGCCTGGAATACCAGCGGGTGATTCTGATGGACGTGGCCGACGGCATCCTGCCCTCCATCGACCCGCCCAGGGGGGCCCACCCGGACCCGGAAGAGGTGGAGCTCTATGAAGAGGAACGCCGTCTCTTCTACGTCGGCATGACCCGGGCAAAAGAAGAGCTGGCCATCTTCCGCTTTCGGCGGGAAGGCTTGGAGAGTACCTTTGCCAATACCCTCTTCCCATACGACCAAAAAGTGGCCCACCCTCCCGAGCGGGAGAGCGGGCCGCGAGAAATTTTGTCGCCGGGGGACCGGATAGACCATAAAGTATTCGGCCCCGGCCGCATCGTCAGCCGCCAGGGGGACATCGCCAGCATCCGCTTTGAGGACGGGACGGAGAAGCGCTTTGCATTGGCGGCGGCGGTGAAGAAAAAGCTGATTCGGAAGGTGTAAGGATCACAGGGCTTCCCAGTGGTACTCTTCCCCGTCCAGGGTCATCCAGCGGAAGATGCCGTCTTCGTAGAGGAGACAGCTGTGGTTGGATTTTCCTCGAGGCAGGGAGACAGAGCCGGGATTGGCGCAGAAGAGGTCTTCGACGCGTCCCCAGGCGGGGATGTGGGTGTGGCCGGAGAGTAAGATATCTGCCATGCCCCGGGGCGGGGGATTCTGCGGCCCGTGCCGGTGGCCGTGGGTCAGGAAGACGGAGCGGCCCTCCCAGGTGTCCAGCAGATAGCCGGGGTGCCCGGGGAAGCGGGGGCGGAGCGTCCCCACGCCGTAGTCGCAGTTGCCCTCCACCCAAAGGATGGCTGAGGCCACGGTGTTGAGCTGGTCGATGACGTTTTGGGGGTCATATTGGTATAAGGGGTCGTAGGAGCCGGAATAGGCCAGGTCGCCCAGCAGGACGAGCTGGCGGGCGCCCGTCTCCCGATACAGGTCCAAGAGCTGGCGGCAGAAGACGGCGGAGCCGTGCAGGTCTGACGCGATGAGTCGTTTCATGGGGGATCACCTCCTTGGGCCAGTATACCCCATCTCGCTTCCGGGGGCAAGATTTTTTCCCCTTTGGCAAGGCGGGGAAATCGTGGTATAATAAAAAAATACCCACTTGACCAACCTGCAAAACACAGTGGGGGATACGCCCCCGGAGGTGACTGTTATGATAGAAGATACCAAGCGTTCCATTGCCTTTCTCTGCCCGTCCTGCCGCCAGCCGGTGATCTTGGAGCGGTCTGTGTTCCAGCTGGCCGCCGCGGGCGGGAAGCTGCCCTGTCCCTGCGGCAAGTCGTCCATTCGGATCGATCTCATGGGGGATCGGGTGAATCTCACGGTGCCCTGTCTGTTCTGTGAGCAGGAGCACACTGTGACCTGCTCTACCCACGCTTTCCTGACGGAGAAGTGCCTGGCTTTTTCCTGCGCCAATTCCGGCCTGGACTGCTGCTATGTGGGCCAGGAGGAGCCGGTCTTCGCCGCCATGAAGCGGCTGGAGGAGACGCTGGACGTGTTAGAGGCCGAGGCCGGGTCCGAGGGGACCTTCCTCAATGATCTCGTCATGGAAGAGGTCTTGGGTGAGCTGCGGGATATCGGCCAGCGGGGGGGCATCTCCTGCACCTGCGGCTGTAAGGACTGGAAGCTGAAAATCAATTACAGCTCCGTAGAGCTGTTTTGTGCCCGCTGCGGCGGGGCCTTGAAGCTCCCGGCGGCGACTATGTCCGACTTGGAGGACCTCTGCTGCAAGCCGACCCTGCTCATCCGGGGCGACCAGCCTGAAGAATAAGCCGCTTCCGGCGCACATCTCCCCTCCTGGGGCATAAGATGAACTGAGACCGCTGGCCGGTCTCCATCTCTCACAGGAGGTTCTAGTTTATGTGTTGGAACAACGGTTGGGGCGGCAACGGCTGCCTGTGGATCATCCTGATCCTGATCCTCATCTGCTGCTGCGGCTGCGGCACCGGCGGCAGCTCCTGCGGCTGTGGCTGCAACAATAACTGCGGCTGCGGCAACAATAACAACAACTGCGGCTGTGACTGTGGCTGCGGCTGCTGAGCGAAGTACCATACAGGAAACCTGAAACCGTCCGGGCGGCGTGGCTTCAGCCACGCCGCTTGGCCCTTCTCAGGGGCAAAACAGAAAAAACTAAAAAATTTTTAAGAAATTTGAAAAAAGGGCTTGCAATTCTCGGGAAAGTGTGGTAGTATACAAAAGCTGTCAGTGAGACATGCGAACAAACAAGCGGCAGTAGCTCAGCTGGATAGAGTGACTGGCTACGAACCAGTAGGTCGGGGGTTCGAGTCCCTCCTGCCGTACCAAACGCCTTACGCCTTTTCGCGTAGGGCGTTTGTTGCGTCTGGCATAAAAAATTAAAGAGAAAAAGAGCGGGGGCGATGCACAGGGCATCGTCCCTATATTTTTATCGTGTGTGAGTTTATTTCCCACTGACCTTCGCCATCGCCACGGGCCGGGCGGAGCGGCTGGGGGCGGCGGATTGGAGAAGGTGGAAAAACTCGTCCTCATCCAGCAGGCGGAGCTTGCTCTTACCCTCGGCTAAAATCTCACGGGCCTTTTCCTCTTTGTTGCTGATGGTGGCCTGTCCGTCGGGACCGTCGTACTGGTGGCCCACCACGAGAAAGTCCGTGCGGCGGGAGACGGAGGATTTTAAGACGGCGCCGACGTTCACGGCCCGCTGCATGGCTTCTTTCCGGTCGATGGACAGCTCCCCGGTGAAGACCAGGGACTTTTGATAGAGGGGGTGGCTGGTGTCAAAGGTCATGACCTGGGGGTGGATGTCCCGGGGCTTGATGTGGCGGCTCTGGGCCAGGGCCGGGCCGGGTCCGACCGCGTGGGTCCGGCGGGACTGGGTCGTTTTGGGGGCCTTGGGCCGAGGTGTGGGCAGGACCAGATCGCTGACCTCCTGGATGCGGACGTGGGGCTGGGAGAAGCAGAATTCGCCCAGGTTCAGGCAGTGGTTGGCCTTGATGCAGGCGATGGCGATCTCCGCGCAGGCGACGGCGTCACACTCGGCGTTGTGGTGGTGCTCCAGGTCGATGCCCAGGCACTCGGAGCAGGCGGCGAGATTCTTCCGGCCGGGGACCAGGTCGCGGGCCATGGCGATGCTGTCGATATACTTAAAGTCCGCGTACTGCTGCACATAGGCATCCCCATAGGCGGCCAGAGACGCCTTGATGACGGACATATCAAACCGGGCGTTGTGGGCGATGAGGGCCTTGCCCACCAGCATGGGGTGCAGCTCCTGCCAGACGGTGAGGAAGTCTGGGGCATTCACCGTGTCCCTGGGGCGGATGCCGTGGACCCGGACGTTGCCCCACTCGTATTTGTTTCCGGGGGGCTTGATGAGCCGATGGGTCGTGGCCACCACCTCTAACCCCACCACGAAGGCCAGGCCCACGGAGCACGCGCTGTTGGGGTTTCCGCTGGCCGTCTCAAAGTCGATGGCCACGAAGTCCACGTGTTCGCTGGCGGGGAGGGGGAGCGCCTGTAAGCTGCATTGATCCATGAAAAAACCACTCCGTTCGATTCCTTGAATTGCGATCCTTCCCTATTATAGTAGTCTCCGCCAACTTGTCAAGCGAGAAGCCGTGTTTTTGCAAGTTTCGCGTCAGGATCAGGCGGGCTCACGGGCCTGGAGGTAGAGGTCGATGTCGTTGATGATATAGTTTCTTCCTACGGTATGCAGGGCATCATAGCAGTCGTAGAGATAGCTCCACACGTCATACCGGCTGAACAGATCATCCAGCTGTTTGCCGCTGAGCCCCTTTTCCAGCTTGTACTGCTCTGCGCAGAAGATCATAAATTTACCAGCTTCACTCATGTTCATACATCATGCCTCCTCTGGGAGCTGGAAGCTCCCGGTGCAGGATTCTTCCTGAAATAGATGGTACAACATCATTGGGCTAAAATGCCACAGC
>CAVCXN010000162.1:0-3663 GCA_963606215.1 uncultured Mycoplasmatota bacterium
GCAGTAGTGATCCTGTTAGAAAACAATGCTGACCCATACTTTTTTGATAAACTACTGGCAGTGCAGGATCACGGGATGATCTGGAAACAACTCAACAATACCTATTCCCCCGATGAGTGTGCCCTTCTGCGTGACTTTCTCAACAACGGAGCCTACGCTGTGATGCTTCGTTGGTTAAAAAACGGATGCCAGCAGTCCCCAAAACAGGTAGCGGGACTGCTGGCAAAAACAATACAACAAGGTGTCGTGTTAAAGTGATCCATTGGCCGAGAGGTCAGTGAGTCTGCTTGCGCGGCGCTCCCGGCTTTTTGTGTTTTTTGGTGTTTGTTTGAGCAAGCCGTTATAATTGGGATTTCCGTCCGGTCTGCTCCAAGATCGTCTGCTTGACCTTCTGCATCTGCAAGGGCTTGGCGAGGTGGGCGTTCATACCGGCAGCGAAGCATTTTTGGGCGTCTTCCTGGAAGGCGTTGGCGGTCATGGCCAGGATGGGGATGGTCTTGGCGTCCGGACGGCTGAGCGCTCGGATGGCTTGGGTGGCGATCAGGCCGTCCATCTCCGGCATCATGACATCCATCAGGATGGCGTCAAAGGTATCCGGCGGGTTGGTCTGGAAGGTTTCGAGGGCCTGTCGGCCATCGTGGACGAGCGTCACCTCGGCCCCTTCCTCCGTCAGGAGGATGCGTGCGATCTCGGCGTTCAGCTCGTTGTCGTCTGCCAGCAGCAGGCGCAGCCCGTCCAGGCTGGCAGGGGTGTCTACGGAGACGCGGGGGATGACTGCTGTGTGCGCGGCGATGGCAAAGGGCAGCGTGATAACAAAAGTGGAGCCGACCCCGGCGGTGCTCTGGATATCAATGGTCCCGTGCATTTGATCGACAAGGCCCTTGACGATGGTCATGCCCAGGCCGGTCCCGTGGTGGACGCTTCCGGCATCAGAGCTTTCCTGCGCGAAGGGTTCAAAGATATGCTGCAAAAACGCCTGGCTCATACCGATGCCGGTGTCTGAAATGGTCCAGCGATAGGTCACGACGTGGTTTTTCACGCCCAGGCATTGAAATAAGGTTGTGATGGTCCCGCCTACCTTATTGTAAGTGATGCAGTTGGTGTAGATATTCAGAAAGATCTGCCGCAGATGGAGGGGGCTGCCGTAGATATAGGGCTGGTCTACGCTGTCCGAGCGCGGGTCAAGGGTCATGGTGATGCCGGCGTCCGCGGCCCGCTGGCCGATGATGGTCAAAACGTCTTTGGAGAGCTGGCTCAGGTCGAAGGCTTCCTGGGCCAGAAGAATTTCTCCGCTCTCTAACTTGCTCATTTGCAGCACGTCGTTGATGAGGGACAGCAGATGGTCCGCCGCCACGCGCATTTTCTCCCGGTTTGCGGCGAGGCGGGCGGTGTCGTCCGGGTGGGCCGCGTCGATCTCCAGCAGGCCGATGATGCCGTTGAGAGGCGTGCGGATGTCGTGGCTCATGCGGGAGAGAAAGCTCGTCTTGGCGGCGTTGGCCCGATCTGCCTGGGCAACAGCAGTGCTGAGCTGTTCATTTTTCACTTGCAGGGCCTCGGCATAAAGCTGCTGGGCCTTCATCTGTTCTTCCCGGCAGAGCTGGGCTGTTCTCCAGCGGGCCGCGCCGATGGCAGCCAGGATGACGAGATAGATGATGAGGGCATAGAGCAAGGTCCGGGGCGTGTTGCGGAACACGCTGTGCTCCGGCAGGAAGGCGAAGACGTAGCACTCCCGGCCATGCTCCATGAGGCCAAAGTATTGGGTGATCGAGCGGTCATCCTGCTTGGCGTGGGTCAGCTTTTGGCTGGTGGAGACGGCCTTGATTTTCCGCAGGATGGCCAGGTCGTCGGTGCTGGAGCCGATGAGGGAGGGGTCATTGCTGGAAACGATGCTCCTCCCGTCGCTGACCACGATGATGCCGTTGGTCTTGATGTCATAGCCGGAAAGCATGGATGTGATGGACAGGCTGAAGGAGTCCAGATATTCTATAGGCGTGTGGTAATAGGCCGCGACCAGCCCGGGCTGATCCTGCCGCTGGACCGCTGTCAGGTCTACCTCGCTCCCGTCCGCGCAGTGAAAGCGTACGGCGTAGCGTTTTTCCGGGTGGGATACGGTGTCCAGCAGGGCCGGGGAGGTCAGGTAGTCCGTCAGCTCGGACGGGGCCTGCCCCTCTGCGTGGTACTGAGAAAGGACCTTTCCCTCAGGGTCCAGCAGGAGGACCCCGGAAACATAATTGTCTTCCGCGCAGTCTTGCAGCGCGTCTGTCCCGGGTGTTCTGTCTGCTTCTGTAAGTTGGTGGGTGATCTGCTTGCAGCTCTCGATCATTCGCGTGAGGCTCTTCGTCTCCGAGGCCAGCTCGATGCGGGCGTAGCGGTTGCACTGCTCTTTGACGTAACTGGTGGTGCTGGCCAGCATACGCTGGGTGTCCGCCATATCCGACTGAGCGGCGATGGCAAAAACCACCAGCAGCAGGACCAGGCCGATCAGGATCGGCCAAGAGATGGACCGTTTGCGGCCGGAGAGGATGTGGTCCTGCGCCGGCCTCATGCCCCCACCTCCAGAAATTTCTGCGGCTGGTCCAGGTAGGCCCCGATGATCTGTTCCATCGTCCCATCGGCCCGCATTTCTTCAAACGTCTGGGACAGTTCCGTTTCCAGCCCTCGCTGGTCTGTCCGGGAGAAAGCCACTCCAAGACCAACGGTCAGGAGTGGCTCGTCCAGGATGCGATATTCTAAGCCGTAATCAGACATACATTGCAGGATGGCCGTCTCGTGGGCGGCGATGGCGTCGGCGTAGCCCTTGCTGAGATAGGGGTAAAGCAGTTCCCGGTTTTGCAGGGAAAACACCTCGTCCACCTGGGGGATGCGCGGGTCTGTATGGGACAGGAAGATGCCCTCTGGCTTCGTGGTGGTCTGCACAGCCACCCGTTTCCCGGCCAGGTCCGCCAAGGTCTGAATGCTGCTGTCCTGCCGCACGGCCACCACCTGGCGGCTGTACATGTAAGGCTCGGTCCAATGGTATTGGTCCTCCCGGCCATTGATGGAAAAACCCCGTTCTGCCAGTTCTTTTTTGTCCTCCCAGTCGATGGTGACGAACACCGCCCGGTAGCCCATGCGCCCGAACGCCTCTTTTGCCAAGTCCACATCGATCCCGGTGGGCTGGCCGTTGGCGTCCTCGTAGTTGAAGGGCGGGTAGTTGTCACTGCCCACGATCACCGCAGGCAGGGTTTCGTATTGGGCGGCGGTGGAGTCTGTTTGGCTGTCGCCGCAGGCGCTCAGTGCCAGAGCCAAGCAGCACACAGCGCCCAGCGTCAGCTCCGCCCGCAGGATACGGAGGAGAGGGCACTTCTTTAAAAATTTATGCTTCATAGGCAAGCTCCTGAATCAAATACACTGGGTGAAAATGTGAATAATTTACAGAAAAAAGATACCATACTCTTGCCCTGATTTCAAGTGCAGGAAGTCCCGGAAAAAGACAGCGCCCCCGGCAGGGGAACCTGCCGGGGGAAGGATCAGAGTACGGTCAGCGGCAGCAGCTGGAGCTGGCGGCGGGGGCTTCTTCCTCGGTCATGCCGGGGAGGGTGCTGGGCGGGAAGAACTCGCCCACGGGGAAACGAATTTGACGGAAAATTTCGCAGGGGTCTTCGTCGCCGTCCTCGTCGCCGC
>CAVCXN010000163.1:0-2304 GCA_963606215.1 uncultured Mycoplasmatota bacterium
ACATGGGTCTGTGCGACGGCTACTGCCGCAGGGAGATGCCGAGAAGCCAGCACCAGGAGGCCATGGCCCAGGCCATCCGCCTCTTGGAGGGCAAGTTCGGCCAGGTAGAAAAGGACCTGCGGGAGCAGATGGAGGCCGCCGCCGAAGCCCTGGAGTTCGAGCGGGCCGCCGCTCTGCGGGACCGGCTGAAAGCCATTACGTTATTGGGCAAGCGGCAGAAGGTCGTGGCGGGTTTTCTGGCGGATACGGATGTGCTGGGCCTGTACACCGGGCAGGTCCGCAGCGGCGTGGCCGTCCTCCACTTCCAGGGAGGCGAGCTGGCCGGACGGGATTTAGAGGTGTTCCCCACCGGGGGAGAGCCGACGGAAGAGATTCTGTCTGCGTTTCTGACCCAGTTTTACGGGGCCAGGGGCTTGCTGCCCAAGCAGATTTTGCTGCCGGAGAACTTGGAGGAAGCGCCGAACATCAGCCGCCTGCTCTCCCACCAGGCCGGGCGGAAGGTAGAGCTGGTCACACCCCAGCGGGGGGCCAAGGCCGACCTCATCCGCATGGCCCAGGAAAACGCCCGGACGGAGTGCGAACGCATGACGACCAAGGCCGAGCGCACGGCGAAGGCTTTAAGCCTGCTGGCGGAAAAGCTGGACCTGACGGAGCCGCCGGGCCGCATCGAAGCCTATGATATCTCCAACACAGGCGCTTCGGATATCGTTGCGGCCATGACCGTCTTTGAGGACGGCAAGCCGAAGAAGAGCGCCTACCGCTACTTCCTCCTGCGGGACTTGGACAGGCCGGATGACTATGCGTCTATGGACCAAGTGATTTCCCGCCGGTTCAAGCGGGAGATTGACGGGGACGAGCGCTTTGCCCGCCACCCGGACCTCTTGCTCATTGACGGCGGCCAGACCCACGCGGCGGTGGCACAGCGGGCCATGGCGCAGTACGGCCTGAACATCCCGACCTTTGGCATGGTCAAGGACGACCGGCACCGGACCCGCGCCCTTGTGACCCCGGAGGGACGGGAGATCGGCATTCAAGGTGCCCCGGCCCTGTTTGCCTTCATCGGGCAGATTCAGGAGGAGACGCACCGCTCCGCCGTGGGCTACCACCACAAACGACACACGAAGACGGGCCTCGGCTCTGCCCTGGAAAAAATTCCGGGCATCGGACCGGCCCGCAGAAAACAATTACTCAAATCCTTTGGCAGTGTGAAGGCGATTAAAGCCGCCAGCCTGCCCGCCCTGATGGAGGTCGTGCCCAGAGCCGCGGCCCAGGCGGTCTGGCAGTATTTTCACGCCGCGCCGGAAAAAAACAACGAGGAGGACTGACCATGCGCGTCATCACAGGCACGGCCCGGGGCCGTCGGCTGTTACAGCCGGAGGGAATGGACACCCGCCCCACCACCGACCGGGTGAAGGAGGGCATCTTTTCCAGCATACAGTTTGAGATCGAGGGCCGCCGGGTGCTGGACCTGTTCGGCGGCACCGGGCAGATGGGCGTGGAGGCCCTGTCCCGGGGGGCGGCCCACTGCACGTTTGTAGACCTGCGGAAGGAAGCCGTGGCGGTCATCCGGGAAAATCTCAAGCGCACGGGCTTCACGGAGGATGCCACCGTGGTCCAGGGGGACTACCAGGCGTTTTTGACCCGCTGCAAGGAGAAATTCGATCTGATCTTTTTAGACCCCCCTTACGGCACAGGGATGCTGGAAAAAGCGATGGAAATTCTAACAGAGATTGACATTGTGTCCGAAAATGGTATAATAGTCTGCGAAAATGGGTCGAGTGCGGATTGGCCGACGGTAAAGGCCCCCTATCGGCTGCAAAAAGACTATCGGTACGGGAAGATCCAAACTGCCCTGTACCGGCGTGAGACGGAGTGACGTTTCCTCCGCCCAGAGCGCGTATCGAAAGGACAGAACGTTATGAAGACCGCAATCTATCCCGGCAGCTTTGACCCCATCACCCTGGGTCACATCAACATCATCAAGCGGGCCGCCCAAGCCTTTGACAAGGTCATCGTCTGCGTGATGGTCAACTCGAAGAAGAACGGCGGGCTATTCACCCCCGAGGAACGCATCGCCCTCATGCGCAAAAGTATGCACGTGGATAACGTGGAGTTTGATGTGAGCTACGACCTGGTGGCGGAATACGCCAAGGCAAAGGGGTCTCGGGTCCTGGTCAAGGGCCTGCGGGTGGTTTCTGACTTTGAGCAGGAGGTCCAGATGGCGATGATCAACAGCAAGATCAACCCCGAGCTGGACACTGTGTTCTTCCCCTCGGACGAAAAGTACACCTACCTCAGCTCCAC
>CAVCXN010000164.1:0-7484 GCA_963606215.1 uncultured Mycoplasmatota bacterium
CGCCCACGGAGACGACCTCGGCGGGGTTCTTGATGCGGCTCCAGGACAGCTCGGAAACGTGGACCATGCCGTCCACACCGCCGATGTCCACGAAAGCACCGTAAGAAGTCAGGGACTTCACGACGCCGTCGTACTTCTTGCCGACCTCGATGTTTGCCCAGACCTCAGCGGCCTTGGCAGCGCGCTCCTCAGCGCGGACGGCGCGGATGGAGCCGACCACACGGCGGCGGGAGCGGTTGACCTCGGTGATGCGCAGCTTCACGCGCTCCTTGATCATCTCGGACAGGTCAGCGCCGCGGGGCATACCGGTCTGAGAAGCGGGCACGAAGACGCGGATGCCCTTGACGTTCACAACGATGCCGCCCTTGTTCTGCTCGGTGACGGTACCCTCCATGATGGTCTTGTCCTCGACAGCGGCCTCGATGGTGTCCCAGTTCTTCACGCTGTCCAGACGCTTCTTGGACAGGGTGGCCACGCCCTCCACATCGTTGACGCGCATGACGTAGGTCTCGATGGTATCGCCCACCTTCACGATGTCCTCAGGCTTGACAGAGGGATCATCGGTCAGCTCGGAGATGGGGATGTAGCCGGCGTGCTTGGTCCCCAGGTCCACGTTGACCTCGCTGGGAGTGATGCCGGTGACGACACCGGTGACTTTGTCGCCCGTATTTAAAGTCTTGATCGACTTCTCCAGCATATCAGCAAAAGATTCTTCGATCTCCATAGCGTTGTTGTTTTCCTCGCTCATTTTGTGATTGACCTCCTTTATTATCCACCCCGGCGTAGACGCGCCGGCGGTGATTCCCACAGAAGCTACCCCGCTCACCATCCTCCGGTCGAGCTCCTCAGCCCGGCTGATGTGGTAAACCAGCGGGCAGTGTGCCCGGCATAACTCAGCAAGACGGGTCGTGTTGGAGCTTTTCCGGTCGCCGATGACGATCATGGCGTCACATCGCTCCGCCAAACTCTGCGCTTCTGATTGCCGCATACACGTAGCATCACATATTGTATCAAAAATCTCCGCGTTTGTACACTCTTTTTTTATTTTTTCTCGGCAGGGGCTCCAAATTCTATCCGTTGATGTAGTTTGCGAAACCAGAGTGATGGGTTTTTGTGGATTTTCTTCGCATTCCTTTAAAAAATCCCCCAATTCCGTTGCATTTCGGAATATTTTAGCACCAGTACACCATCCGGCAATGGCCGTGACCTCCGGATGGGCGGGGTCGCCGATGATGATGACCTGCCGTCCCCGCTGGCTGGCATCCTGCACAATCTGATGAATTTTTGCGACTTTGACGCAGGTCGCGTCGGCCACGGGACAGCCCAGCTCCACCAGCTTATCATAGACGGCTTTTCCCTCGCCGTGGGAGCGGATGATGACGCCGCAGCCCGGCGGGACCTGATCTAAGCTGTCCACACAGCCCACACCTTGCTCGGCCAGATGCTCGATCACATTGTCGTTGTGGATGACCGGGCCGAGCATCACATAGGGGGCGTCCCCGGCGGCGATCCGTTCCGCCAGCTCCACCGCCCGGCGGACCCCGAAGCAGAACCCGGCAGACTTGGCCAGCATCACGTTCATCCCTGGGCCTCCCGTTCCTCGCGAGTGTCCCGAATGGCCCGGATGTGCTCCATGATGTCCTCCGTGACCCGCTCGTAATCCTCGGCGTTGGCCCGGCGCTTCTCCGTGAAGGGCATGTATGGCTCACCGATATACACCTTAGTCCGTTTGAAGAGCTTGCGCTCGGGTGTAATGTAAACGGGCAGGATGGGCACGCCGGTCCGAATGGCCAGCATCGCCGCGCCGGTCTTGCCCTCGCCGATCTCGGCGTGGCGGGTGCCCTCGGGGAAGATGAGCAGCTTCTCATTGCCCTTCAGAGCTTTCAAAGCAGACTTCACGGCCCCCACGTCGGACTTGCCCCGCCGGACCCAGATGACAAAGCCCAGCCAGTTCAGCAGCCACCCGGCAAAGGGATAGTGCTTGATTTCTTCTTTCGCCATGACCCATATCTTATCTTTCACTGGGAATGAATAGACAACGTAGAAGGGGTCAGAGTTATGCACATGGTTGCAGCAGATGACCGCGCCCCTCTTGGGGATGTTTTTCTTCCCGTAGGTCTTTAAGGGCCAGCGCAGGGTCAAGATGCCAAAGATAAACTTACTGATGACATAGGCAAGCTGATATAACGTCACAGCGGTACCCTCTCTTTCACAATAGCGAGCAGGGCCTCCAGACTCGCGTCAAAATCCAAAGCAGACGTATCCAGCAGCACGGCATCCTCCGCCTGCTTCAGGGGGGCAGCGGCCCGGTGGCTGTCGGCGTAGTCCCGCTGGGTGATCTCTGCTAAGAGCTGCTGGTAGTCCACCTGCTGGCCCCGCTGCTCCAGTTCCCGACAGCGGCGCTTGGCCCGCTCTTCGGGGGAGGCCGTTAAAAACACTTTCACGTCGGCGTTGGGCAGAACGACCGTCCCGATGTCCCGCCCATCCATAATGACGTTGTGCGTCCGGGCCAGCTGCCGCTGCATGTCCAGCAAAAAGGCCCGGACCTCCGGATAGGCCGAGACTTGGGAGGCATAGCCCGAGACTTCGTTCTCTCGGATGGCCTTGGTCACGTCCTCGCCGTTCAGCAGCATGTGCTGTAAGCCGTCCTCGCCATACGTCATGGAAATCTTGCTTTCCGGCAGACGGGCCAGCACCTGGGCCTTGTCCCCGCAGTCCCCGCCGGAGCGGGCTACGGACAGGCCGACGGTGCGATAGATCGCGCCGGTGTCCACATACAAAAAGCCCAGACGGGCCGCCAACGCCTTTGCCAGGGTGCTTTTCCCGGCTCCGGCGGGGCCGTCGATGGCAATGCTATGAAATTTTGTCTCCATCTTTATTGCGTCTCCTCCTTGCAATACTGGGCCGCGCCCTCACCCGCCGCCCGGCCGGTACACCAGGCGATCTGCAGGTTAAAGCCCCCGGTGTAGGCGTCCACGTCCAGCAGCTCCCCAGCCAGGAACAGGCCCGGGGCTTTTTTCGACTGCATGGTGCCAGGATCCACCTCGCCGGTCTTCACGCCGCCGGCGGTGATGATGGCCTCCTTCACCGGCCGAGGCCCGGCCAGGGGGATGGAAAGGGCTTTCATCGTCTCGATGAGCCGCCGCCGCTGGCCCTTGGTCAGGGTATTCACCGGCAGATCAGGCGGGATATCCGCCCGCTGGCAGGCCACGGGGACCATCAGGCGGGGCAGCAGACCCTCCAGCATATTGTGAAAGGCTTTGTTGGGGGCCTGGGCAATATCCCGCAGGATACGTGCCTCTAATTTGGCCTCGTCCAGGGCGGGCTTCAGGTCGATGATGGCCGTGTACTTGTCCTTCTCCCACTTGCAGTGGGCGCTGGCGCTCAAAACCAGCGGCCCGGACAGGCCGAAATGGGTAAAGAGCATCTCCCCCAGCTCTTGGAAAACCACTTTTTTCTTCTGGTTCTTCACGGTGAGGGTAACGTTTTTCAGGGAAAGCCCCTGCATCTGCGCGCAGGTATCCCCCGCCTCTTCCAGCGGCACCAGGGAGGCCCGGGGCGAGACGATGGTATGCCCCACGGACTCCGCCAGCTTATACCCATCCCCGGTGGAGCCGGTGGCGGGATAGGACAGGCCGCCGGTGGCTAAGATGACAGCCCCGGCGGGCAGCTTCTCATGGGTGAGCTGCACACCGGTCACGCGCCCGTCCTCCGTCAGCAGGCCGGTGGCCCGGTCCTGCCTGTGAGAGATGCCCGCCCGTTTCAGGGCGTAGAAAAGGGCGTCGATGATATCCGCCGCCCGGTCGGAACAGGGAAAAACACGTCCCCCTCGTTCCGTCTTCAGGGGGACGCCTAATGCTTCAAAATATGCCATCACCTGGTCCGGGGGGAAGCGGTTCACGGCGCTGTAGAGAAAGCGACCGTTGCGGGGCACGTTGGCCAGCACGCCCTCGGGGGTGGTGTTGTTGGTCAGGTTGCACCGGCCCTTGCCGGTGATGTAGAGCTTGCGGCCCAGCTTCTCATTGGGTTCAACGAGGACGACAGGCATGCCGCTTTTCTTGACCCAAAGGGCGGCCATCATTCCGGCCGCGCCGCCGCCGATGACCGCCACAGGAGCCTGGCTCATTGGTTCTCCTCCTCCATGCTCACGAACACGCCGTACTCCTGCCAGATGTGCTCCAGCCGCTCGAAGTGGTCCACCACGTCGGACTTGCTGCGGGCAATGGCCACCAGCAGGGCGTTGATAAGGCTGAGGGGGGCCACGAGAGAATCCACGAAGGATGCCATGTCGCTCTTGGCCAGCAGGACGTAATCTGCGGCCTTGGCCATGCTGTTGGAAGCACTGTCGGTGATGGCCACGACTTTGGAGCCTCGTTCATGGGCAAAGTTAATGGCCCGGACCGTCCGCCGGGAATACCGGGGGAAGGAAAGTCCGATGGTCACGTCCCCCTCACCCACCTGCACGATCTGGTCAAAAATTTCCTGGTTGGCGCTCTCGCCCACATGCACCACGTTGTCGAACATCAATCCAAAATAGAAGGACATAAAGCCTGCCAGTGAGCCGGAGGACCGGGTGCCCAGGATGTAAATTTTCTTGGCGCTCACGATGGTATCCACCGCCGCCTGGAAGCTCTCCCGATCCAGCTCCTCCATGGTCATGCGAATTTTCTCCATGTCCGACTGCATCACGGATGTGACCACGTCCTGGTTGCCAATGATATCATTGGACACTTCGATGCGCTGGATCGAGGTCAGGCGGTTGCGAATCATTTCCTGCAATGCCTTCTGCATGGCGGGGTAGCCGTCATATTTCAGTTCGGACGCGAACCGGACCACGGTAGACTCACTGACGTGGACGGTCTTGCCCAGCTTACTGGCGGTCATGAACGCCGCCTTGTCATAGGAGGACAGAATGTAATTGGCAATAAGCTTCTGTCCTTTGGAAAAGGTATTCATTTTGCTGCTGATGAGAGATAGAATATCTTTCGACATAAAATCGCCTCCTGTACCATGCGGGCGGGTCCATCGACCCCACCGCATTTCATCACTCTTTTGCAAATATTATAGCGCGCCTTATCCCTTTTTGCAAGAAAAAATTCTTAATCTTGCAGAAAGATTTCCCGCTCCAGCAGGGCCGTTTCCGCCGCCGTCAAAGGCCGCCACTGGCCAGGGGAGAGGGCTGGGTCCAGGGGGAGCTTCCCCTCCCGCACCCGCTTGAGACGGGTCACGGTGAGGCCGCAGTGGGCGCACATCCGGCGGACCTGGCGGTTCTTCCCCTCGTGGATGGCAACGGAGAGCCTGGCCCGCTCGCCGGTCTGGGCCAGCAGGCGGACTCTGGCCGGGCGGAGGGCCTGGCCGTCCAGGGTCATGGGGCGCTCGAGGCCCTTCTCCGCCCCGGCCCGATAGCCCTTGACCCACACCAAATATTCCTTTTCTACCTCCTGGCTGGGGTGGAGCAGGGCATTGGTCAAGGCCCCATCGTCGGTCAGGAGCAGCAGACCCTCGGAGTCTAAGTCCAGCCGTCCCACAGGCCACACCCTGGCCCCGCAGTCCTTCACCAGGTCGGCCACGGTCTTCCGCCCCTTTTCGTCGGCCAAGGTGGTCACAACGCCCCGGGGCTTATAGAGCATGAGCAGCGTCCGCGTCTCCGTCTGTCCCACAGGAACACCGTCTACAGCGATGGCATCTTTCTCTGGGTCGGCCTTGTCTCCCAGGGCGGCGGGAACGCCGTTCACCGTCACTCTGCCTTCGCGCAGGTATTCCTCCGCCTTGCGGCGGGAACAGACGCCGCCGGCGGATAATATCTTTTGCAGTCGTTGGTCCATACCGGACCCCTCCTTTTTCCCAGACAGGAAAGAACCGCCCGGGCCTGGCGTCCGGGCGGCGTTCCGCTGAGAGCTTGTTGGGGGTAGTATACCGTAGGGGTCAGGGGTTGTCAAGTTTTGTTCCGATCGAGGCCCAGCAGGTCCCGCAGGGATGGTGCGACCTTAGCCTTGTCCGCCTCCCGCTGGATATCATAGGACCAGACGAGATAGCTCCGGCCGATCTCCTTCCCATTGAGCAAGAAACGGATGGTCCCCGCGATCTCTCCCTGTTTTAACGGCGTTTCCATCTGGGCGGGCAAATCTTCTTCCACCGTCACGCTCTCCCCCTCGGCCAGGGGATAGGCCACGGTGTCCCGCACCTCCACCGGAGCGCTGTGCAGCAGGCTCCCCGTCACCGGGACCTCCCCCGCCGCTTCCCCAGCCTGGGCCAGCATCCGGCGGGGATAGGTCGAAAAGCCGTAGTCAAACAGCGCCTTGTGGTCCGCCCAGTCGTCCCGGTCGTTGAGGGTCACGCAGATCAAATTCTGTCCGTCCCGCTGGGCGCTGGAAACCAAGGTCCGCCCCGCCTGGCGGGTGTAGCCCGTCTTCATGCCGGTGCAGCTGTCGTACTGCCAGAGGAGCTTGTTGTGGTTGGTCAGCGCCCGCCCCTCTAACGTGATGGACCTGGTGGAGACGATGTGAGCAATGGTATCGTTTTGCAGGCAGGCTTGCCCCAGCTTTGCCATATCCAGAGCAGAAGCACAGTGATTTTCATCTCCCAGGCCGTTAGGGTCAGAGAAATGGGTGTTGGTCATACCCAGGTCCGCCGCCCGCTGGTTCATCCAGCCCACAAATGTCTCCACATCTCCGGCGCAATAGCCCGCCAGGGCCACCGCCGCATCGTTGCCGGAGTGGAGCAGGAGGCCATAGAGCAGCGTCTCCGCCTGCAAAATTTCTCCGGGTTTCAAATAGAGGGAGGTCCCCTCGATGCCCGTCCACTCCGGCTGGATCTTCACCGGACGGGCCAGGTCGCCCCCCAGAGACTCCACCGCCACCAGCGCCGTCATGAGCTTCGTCGTGCTGGCCATGGGGCGGGGGGTGTTCTCGTCCTGGGCATATAAGATACGCCCTGTGTCGCCGTCCATCAGCACCGCCGAAGCAGCGGAGGTTGAAGGCGCAGCAAGCACAGGACATACCAATGTAACGCTAAGTAACACCGTCAGAATCATCACGCGGACTTGCATGGGCAAGCTCTCCCTTCTCAACCTTGAGATTGGGATAGGATGCCCGTTTTTACAAATAATATACTACGCTCAGCCCTTGGCCTCGGCCCAGCTGTGGCCCGCGTTGGCATCGGCGATGAGGGGGACGGAGAAGTTTCCGGCCCCCTCCATCTCCTGGGTCAAAATCTCCTTCACCTTGGCCTCTTCGTCCTGGGGGCACTCAACGATCAGTTCATCGTGGACCTGCAAGATGAGCTGGGCCTGCAAGCCCTCGGCCTTCAGCCGGGCGGCCACGCGGATCATGGCCAGCTTCATCACATCCGCCGCCGTGCCCTGGATGGGCATGTTCAGCGCCACCCGCTCGCCGAAGGACCGGAGATTAAAGTTCGAAGATTTCAGTTCCGGCAGCCAGCGGCGGCGGCCCATCAGGGTCGCTACATAGCCGTCGGCCTTGGCC